>CAKMZM010000015.1:0-12357 GCA_929200365.1 uncultured Flavobacteriaceae bacterium
TATCTTATAAGCGCAGCATCGTGGCTTCTTGCCTGTTGTGCCCAACCTACATTTCCAAAAATACGTTGATCATCATATACAATTTCCTGGCGTCCTAGTTTTAATGAAATGTTGGGATTAAAAAGAATTTCTCCCCAGGCCTGTTGAACACTAAAACCATTTTTATCGGCTGTATTGAGTTGGGGTACATCTCCCCATATTCTTACATCCTGCAGGCTTACATAAAAGTTTAATTTTTCCGTTTTATATCCAGCATTTAATCGTGTGCGCTGAGATACAAATGCTGCGGGGTCTGCATCATCTGGAAACAATGTTTTAAATCCATGTCTGTATTCGAATCGTGGTCGTACTTCGGCATCGATTTTTAACTGAGCATTAGTAGTTGTAATAAGAAATGTAAAAAAAATGAGGGTACTGATTTTAATGAACTTCATAATTAGGTATACTATAGATTAACAATTACAAATGTTAACCTATTAATTCATCTATAATATGACATTTGTCATTTATAAGACTAAAATGTCTTTTGTTTTTTTAACGAATCAATATGCTCTGAAAATGAAAAACATAGGAAAAGATATTAAAAACCTATAACTGTGCTAATGTAATTTTGGCAGATAAAAACCAGTTATAATCTGGTTGCAGTTTGTATTTTGTATTATGACTGAACCCTTCTTTAACATGATGTTCTATAAATTCAAATTTATTGGGTCTAATTATGTACCCTCCCCAATGTTCTGGTTTTGGAATCATTTGATTTTTGAATTTGGTTTCATAGTGTTTTAATTGATTTTCGAGTACTTTACGTGAAGAAACTACTTTACTTTGATCAGAAGCCCAGGCACTTAATTTACTCCCTTCGGGTCGAGATTCGAAATACCCTTCAGATAAGTTTTTGGCAATTTTTTCTGCTTCTCCTTCAATTAAAACGTTCTTTTTTGCGGCTGCCCAGTTAAAAGCAATAGCAACTTTATTGTTTTGTGCAATAGCCTTTCCTTTCTCACTGTTATAATTGGTAAAAAAGATAAAACCCTCCCAGGTAAAGCGTTTTAATAATACAATTCTACTTTTGGGAAAACCATCTACCCCGATGGTGGAGAGTAACATTGCATTAGCTTCATCCTGGGGATGAGTTTTATCTACCTCATAAAACCATTGTTGAAAATGTTGGATTGGGTTATGATTAGTTGTCATTGAAATTTTTTTCTTTATGATTTCAGATCTTCAAGGTTTTAAAAATCTTGAAGGTCTATTGGGTTATCTTCCTTCCATACCAGTTTGTTAGCACGGTAACATATACAACAATAGAGATCGAACTTAATGGCATTAGTATAGCTGCTATTACAGGAGAGAGTTGCCCCGTAACAGCAAAGTATAAACCTATAATATTATATAAAAACGATAGAACGAAACTTGATTTAATAATTGTAATCGCTTTTTTTGATAGGCTAAGATAAACCGATATGGTATCAAATTTTGAAGCATCAAGAATGGCATCACATGCCGGAGAAAATACATTCACATTTTCTGAAACCGCTATACCCACATCACTTTGTGCCAGAGCTCCAGCATCGTTTAACCCATCACCAACCATTACAACATTTTGATTTTGCTGTTGCAACGATTTGATATAGTTTAACTTATCGTCGGGTTTTTGATCAAAAAGTAAAGAAGTGTTTTTGGGGAGTAGTTTTTTTAAATATTCTTTTTCGCCTTCATTATCTCCTGATAAAATAGCGAGTTTGTAATCTTCAGATAGTTGATCAAATACTTTTTTAACTCCTTTTCTATATTGATTATGAAAAACGTAATGACCTTTATATTGTTCATTAGTGCTGATATGAACTGTAGTGTCTTTAATTTCAGAATTCATGTCCTGTCCTACAAAATTTGCAGACCCAATTTTGATGGTATCTTCTTCGAGTTTTCCTTCTATTCCTTTACCGATATGTTCCTGATATTCATCTAAGGTTAGAATATCGTGTTCTGCTAATATATCATAAAGTGTTCTGCTAAGAGGATGATTTGATGCCCGTAAGGTGTTTTTAAGCAAGGATTCTTCTTCGGGTGTTAGTTTCATTCCTTCATAAGTCACTTCGCTTGTAATTGTAGTGGTTATAGTACCGGTTTTGTCGAAAATCATAGTATCTACCTTAGCTAATCGTTCTATAACATCTGCATTTTTGAGATAGAATTTGGTTTTTCCGAAGATGCGAAGGATATTACCCAAGGCAAACGGTCTTGCTAATGCCAATGCACAAGGGCAGGCTATAATAAGTACGGCTGTGAATACCTGTGCTGCTTTTGAGGGGTCAAAAAATAACCAAAAAGAAGTAGCGAGTACGGCAATACATAAGATTGTAATGGTAAAATATTTACTTATTGTATCGGTAAGATTGGTAAATGAAGCTGTTTTATCTTTATTAAATACATCATTACTCCATAATTGGGTAAGATAGCTTTGTTCTACAGATTTTAAAACTTCGATTTCTATAGCTCCATAAAGTTGTCTGCCCCCGGCAAAAAGAGTATCACCCGATTGTTTGGTAACCGATTCACTTTCGCCAGTTACAAAACTGTAATCAATATGAGCATCACCTTCGATAAGAATGGCATCTACGGGGATTAACTCTCCATTTCTGATCAATAGTCGATCACCTTTTTTGATATCGTAAACTTGTATATTTTCTTCTTTTCTTTCTTTTTTGTGTTTTGTAAAGGCAATTCTTGTTACCGCAATTGGGAAATACGATTTATAATCTCTTTCGAAAGATAAAAAGGAATAGGTTTTTTGCTGGAAAAATTTTCCTAACAATAGAAAAAATACCAACCCGGTAAGGCTGTCAAAGAAACCAGTACCCCAATCAAAAATTATTTCTGTAGTACTTCTTAAAAAAAGAACCAGAATCCCTAAAGCGATTGGGATATCTATGTTTAATATTTTGGATCGTAATCCTTTATAGGCAGAAATAAAGTAATCTTGCGCAGCATAAAATACAACGGGTAATGAAAAAGTAAACATTAACCAACGAAAAACGTGTTTGTATTGTTCTAACCAGTATTCTGATACTTCAAAATACTCTGGAAACGATAAGAACATCACGTTTCCGAAAGCAAAACCAGCGATACCAAGTTTATAAATCAAACTTCGGTTTATTTGTGTCTTTCCTGCGGTATAGTCATCTAGGCTAATATAGGGTTCATAACCTATAGAATTAAGTAAAACAACCAATGTTTTGAGAGAAATACGATCACTATTAAACGTTATACGAACTGTTTTTTTGGGGAAATTAACCTGAGAAGCCGTAACTGCTGGTTGAAGTTTATGTAGGTTTTCTAATATCCAAATGCATGAACTACAATGTATGTGAGGGATATACAACGTGATGATTTGGGTATTGCCATCCTTAAACTCGATTAATTTTTCGGCAATAGCTGGAGTGTCGAGATAATCGTATTTTCCCTGAATTTCTTCGGGAATGGCCCCAGGAGCAGATTGTAAGTCGTAATAACAGGATAAATCATGAGTCGAAAAAATTTCGAATACAGTTTTGCATCCATTACAACAGAATGTTTTTTGATCAAATTTGATTACTGTCTTATCGCAATCATTTCCACAATGAAAACAGGTATGCTCCAACATAGAATCCATTTGTTACAAAGATGAAAAACGATGACCTGACATAACATGATAAATGTCATGATTCTTCAACTGACAAAAATCATAGTTTCTCTACCTGCTATTGTCTAGTTTTGAGCACTATAAAACAATACCATATCATGAGAAAAATATTGATCCCTACAGATTTTTCAGAAAACGCTATGAATGCTTTACGATATGCTGTAGAGCTTTTTAAGTATGAGCATTGTGATTTTTTTATCCTGCATGCCTATGCCGATGAGGTATATAATCATAAGACTGTAGTTTCTCGTGAAATTTTTGATACGTTAAAAGAAAAAGTTCATAGAGAGTCGAATATGGCACTAGAGAATATACTGGCAGAAATAAAAAGTATTTCGCCCAACCCTCGGCATACTTTTAAATTACTATCAATGTTTGGAAGCCTGATCGATGAGGCCAATGATCTGGTAGATAAAGAAAATATAGATATTCTGATTATGGGTACAAGAGGGGAAACCAATGATAGAAAACTTACTTTTGGAAGTACTACCCTGCAAGTACTTAAATATGTAAAGTGCCCTTTGTTGGCAATCCCAAGTGGTTGTAGTTATAGCCCGCCAAAAAACGTTTTGTTCCCAACAGATTATCAGTTGCCATTTAAACGAAGAGAGTTAAAATTATTGAGTACGCTTACCCAAAGTTTTAGATCCGTGATTAATTTTTTATATATCTCGGATTTTAATAAGCTTTCTATCAGACAAGAAGATAATAAACATTTTTTAAAAGAATCATTACCCGCAGCAGAGTTGATATTTCATCAGGATACAACAAAAGATCTTACAGATGCCATAAATCAGTTTATAAAAAGTAATGCAATAGATTTTTTGGTCATGGTAAACTCCAGACGTTCATATCTGGAAAACCTGATATATCAATCTACAATAGACAAAATAGGATTACATATCAAGATTCCTTTTTTGGCAATGCAAAATTTACAACGATATTAAAATCACAAATAAGATGAAACGAATTTTATTACCCACCGATTTTTCTGATAATGCACTTAATGCCATCAGATATGCATTGAATTTATTTAAAGATGAAGAAGTTACTTTCTATCTCCTTAATACCTTTACACCAGTATCCTATCATACAGGTTATCTTATCGAGAACCCGACGCCGTATGGAATGGAAGATATCGCAATGATAAATTCAAAAAAGGATATAGAAAAAACAGAAGAAAAAATCAAAGAGGAGTTTAACAATCCAAAACACAGTTTTGTAAGGCTATCAGCTTTTAATACGCTGATAGGAGAAATCAAAGAGGTTGTTAGAAACTATAATATTGATCTTATCGTAATGGGAACCAAAGGAGCTACTGGTGCCAAAGAAGTGTTTATTGGTACACAAACGATGTATACCATAAAAAAAGTAAATTGCCCAGTTATTGCTGTTCCTTCTGGTTTTGAGTATGAAGACCCCAGAGATGTATTGTTTCCTACAGATTATAAATTTAGTATTAACAATAAATATTTGCCACTGGTTAAAGAAATCTGCGACAAGTATATATGCAGGCTTAACATTTTAAATGCATATTACGGCGTTACTTTAGGTAATAAACAACAAGAGATTAAGAATGCTTTGGACGAATACTTCAAGGATAATGCCCATATTTTTCATATCGCCGAAGGAGTCGATGTACTAGAGGCTGTAGAAGATTTTCAGAAAAAGTATTCCATCAATTTGTTGATTATGATTCATAACCAGCATTCTTTTTTTGAAAACCTTTTATTTAAACCGGTAATTAACCAGGTTGCGTATCATACCAATATTCCTTTTTTGGTTATTCCTTCTGAAAAAAGGATGCGGTGAGTTTAATTTTAAATCACTTCAATAATAAAATAATAGACAGATGAAACGAATTTTGATCCCTACAGATTTTTCTGAAAATTCCTGGAATACAGTGTTGTATGCGATCGAATTATATAGAAACATCGCTTGTGAATTTTATTTGTTAAACACCTATAACCTCGAACCAGTACAACTTATAAATGTGGTAAGTTCTCAAAGAGTTGGTCATCTTTATGAAGCAATTAAGGTAGAGTCTGAGCAAGGATTGAAAATGACAATAGAGGATATAGAAAACTCTAAACCAGGTTTGCATCATACTTTTAAAACGATAAGTAAGAAAGGATTTTTGGTTGAGAACATCAACCACCTTTCAAAAAACATTTCTTTTGATATGATTATTATTGGTACAAAAGGAACAACCGGAAGCAAAAGTATTTTTTTGGGTAGTACTACACAAAAGGTAGTTAAACATATATCCCATTGTCCGATTTTAGTTATTCCAGATGAGTCCTGCTTCAAAGAAATTTCTTCGATAGCTTTTGCAACAGATTTCGAAAGAATGTATCACAAATCAGAGGTGGCTCCCATACAAGAACTTGCCAGGCATCACAACGCAACAATTAGAATGATTCATATATATGATAAACCACTATTAGATACGGTGCAACATTATAATTCTAATTCTTTAGAACATTATTTTAAGCGTGTAAAATATGATTTTCATGTCATGCCTAATTTTTCAACTGTAGAAGATGCTATTCAGGAATTTATTGAAGAGTTGGAAATCGACATTCTGGTAATGATTAATTATGAGCACAGTTTTATAGAAAGAATAATAAAAGAACCCATCATCAAAAAAATGACATTTCATACTGTAATCCCTTTTTTAGTGATCCCTGCAGATAGTATAATTTGAAGTTGGTACAGACATGAGATTTGTCATAGTATTTTTGGTGTTATAGCGCTAGCTTTATGATATAATTTAAAACTGAAAAAGCGATGAAAAGAATACTTGTTCCTACAGATTTCTCTACTAATGCCTATAGTGCTCTTTTTTATGCAACCCGGCTATTTCAAAATGAAGAATGTCACTTCTATATTTTAAATACTTTTGATGTAAACACTCCAGTTTTGACTAGTAGAATTGACACCTCTAAAGGGGATTTGTTATACCAGAAATTAAGTAACAAATCTCAGGAAAAACTTACAGAAACACTTCACTCAATAGTTAGAGATACAGAAGATTTTCGTCATACATTTGAAACGATATCAGTTTCCAAAAAACTCACAGATACTATTAATAAAACTATAGAGAGTAAAAACATAAATCTTGTTGTTATGGGAACCAAAGGAGCCAGTGGAGTCAAAGAAGTTCTTATAGGGAGTAATACCGTTAAGGTTATTAAAAAAATTAAGAACTGTACAATACTGGCTGTGCCAGATGAATTTGATTTTAAAAAACCTGTAGAAATTGGTTTTGCAACAGATTTCAAACGTCTTTATACTATAGCATCTTTAGCACCTCTTCTGGAAATTACTGCTATATATTCTTCAAACATCAGGGTAATGCACATTCATGAAGAAGAAAAACTAGATGAAATACAAGAGCATAACCTTAAGAATCTAAAAGAAAACCTTAAAGGCTATAATTATTGTATACATTGGATTCCCAGATACACACAAAAAGCAAAGCTTATTAATGAGTTTATTGATCAAACAAATATTGATATGCTATGTATGTCAAAATATAGGCACAGCCTAATGGAGAGTATTCTACATGAGCCAGTGATTAAAAAAATTGGCTTTCATCTTTCGATACCTTTCTTAGTAATTCCAGAGTTAAACTGATAATTATCATAGTTTTTACAAGAGTGTATCTATAACTTTATACCACTAATCCTAAAGACCTAAGTAATGAAAAAAAAGATTTTATTGCCTACGGATTTTTCAAAAAATGCGTGGAATGCCATAACATATGCTATAGAACTATATAAAAATGAAACTTGTGATTTTTATTTGCTTAACGCATTTAATGCTACAGGATATGCACTAGAAAGTATGACGATTCCCGAACCAGAAGAGCAAATTTATGATGAAGCTAGGGGAAAATCAGAAAACGGATTAAAGAAAATCAAAGAAAGACTGAGTTTTAGAGACGATAATCCTAATCATAAATTCTTTACGATATCACAATTTAACAATGTATTAAATGCTATTAAAGATGCTGTAGAGAAAAAAGATATAGAGATGATTGTTATGGGAACAAAAGGGACAACAAATGCAGGGAATTTGATTTATGGTAGTAATACTATTATGGTAATGGAAAAAATAAGAAATTGCCCTGTTATGGCAATTCCAGAAAATATTAATTATAAGGAGCCAAAAGAAATTGTATTTCCTACAGACTATAAAACTCAGATTAAACGAAGAGAACTTCAACATCTCATCGAAATAGCAAAAATCACTAATGCCGAAATAAGAATTCTCCATATCACCAATGATGATGATCTCGATGAAGATCAGGAAAACAACAGGAAATTACTTATAGAATACCTCGATAGTGTAAAATATACTTTTCATACACTTCATAATGTAGATGTAAAAGGAGGGCTTAGCAGTTTTGTAGAAAGCAGAGATAGTGATATGATTACTTTTATTAATAGAAAACACAGTTTTTTTGGAAGTATATTTTCAAGACCAATGGTAAAAAATTTAGGGCATTATTCACGAGTACCCGTATTGGCTTTGCATGATTTAGTAAATTAAGTAAATATGTATTCGATAAGCAGTTTATATCTTATAAGCTGTTTGTCGAATACTTTTTACCCAGATTATATAATTTGGATTTAACCATAAAATATAATACCGATGAAACATATAGGAATTTGGATAGACAAAGAGAAAGCTCATATCATTTCTATTAAAGAAGAAGAGGATATGATCACGATACCATCAGAAATTGAAAATTTTCGCATCCATGGTGGTTCAGGAACACGACTTAAAGGAGGACCTCAGGATGTAGTTCATGACAGTAAGTACCTTGAACGCGAAAAGCATCAGTTTAAAGCCTATTTTACAAAGATCATCCCCTATATAAAAGATGCAGATAAGATTGTGATTTATGGCCCAGCAGAAACAAGAGAAAAATTCGGCAAAGAGTTAACAACCAACTATAAAGATATCGGTAAAAAGGTAATAGATGTGCTCAAGGCAGATAGCATGACCGATAACCAAACCAAAGCTTTGATAAGATCATATTTCGAAAAAAACGAACAACGTATTTACTAATAAGTGTTTGAGTTCATATTAAATATTTTTAATGCAAAACCAGAGTTTTGAAATTATAAAATCTTCTGGAGAAAAGGTTAAATTTTCACTCCATAAGCTACGCAATTCCTTAAAACGAAGTGGAGCAGATGATAAAGTAATAGAATATATTCTGGGTATAGTTAGAGACGAATTATATCAGGGGATTTCTACCAGAGAAATTTATAACCGGGCTTTTGCTTTACTTAAAAAGAAAAAATCTGTTTTTGCTTCAAAATATAAACTTAAGAAAGCAATTTATGAATTAGGACCAACAGGTTTTCCTTTTGAACGTTTTGTTGCAGCTATATTACAATATTCTGGATACAAAGTAAAAGTAGGGCAAATTATTCAGGGAATGTGTGTTTCTCATGAAGTTGATATAGTGGCCAGAAAAAATAGTGATTATCTGGTTGTAGAGTGCAAGTTTCATAGTGAAGAAGGGCGTAACTGTAATGTAAAAGTTCCTTTGTATATACATTCCCGGTTTAGAGATATTAAAGCTCATCACGAACATAATGGAGAACCGATTCCTAATCATGGTTGGGTAGTAACCAATACCCGCTTTACAAAAGATGCAATTCAATATGGTAAATGTGTAGGTTTATATCTGCTAAGTTGGGATTACCCCAAAGATAATAGTCTTAAAGACAGAATTGATCGTCTGGGATTATATCCAATAACTGTCTCTACACTTTTAACAAATCGTGAAAAACAATTTTTATTAAGTAGAGATATTGTTTTAGGGAAACAATTGGTAGAGCAGATTTTTTATTTAGATCACCTAGGTATTTCTGAACAGCGAAAACAAAATATTATAAAAGAAATCAAAATGCTGTGTATAGCATAAATCTAATATAATGCCAGCTATTAAAATTCATTTTCTGGGAGCAGCCAGTACTGTTACAGGGTCAAAATTTTATATCGAGACCCCTCAACAAAATATACTGATTGATTGCGGGATGTTTCAAGGAGTTAAAGAACTACGGAAATTAAACTGGCAAGATCTGCCTATCGACGCTTCGGCAGTAGATGCTGTGCTTCTTACACACGGGCATTTGGACCATACAGGATATTTGCCACGATTAATGAAACAAGGGTTTACTGGTAATATTATAGCTACTGCACCAACATTGGCAATTACAGAAATTATTTTACGAGATAGCGCAAAAATACATGAAGAAGAAGCAGAAAGAGCTAATAAAGAAGGATATACAAGGCACGATCCCGCATTACCTTTTTATACCAAAAATGATGTAGAGAAAACAATCAGATATTTTAAAAGAGAAGAGAAAGATACGTGGATTTCGTTATCTCATGATATACAATTTAGATTCAGGTATAATGGTCATATCATCGGGTCTGTTTTTATCGAGTTAAATCTTTACGGAAAAATATTGGTGTTTTCTGGAGACCTGGGAAGAACAGGTGACATGTTGCTTTATCCCCCTGAAAAACCAGATTGGGCAGATTTTATTTTTGTAGAAAGTACCTATGGCAATAAGATACATCCTAATGAAGATGTAGAAGAAAAACTCATCACATTGATTAATGATACATTATATAACAAAGGGATATTAATCATCCCGTCTTTTGCTGTAGAAAGGCTACAGAATTTGATGTACATATTATGGAAATTATATAAAAAAAATCGAATCCCAAACCTTCCTGTTTATGTAGATAGCCCAATGGGAAACAATGTACTTTCTGTTTTTGAAAGTTTTCCCGACTGGCATAAATTATCTGTGAGTGAGTACCATACCATCTGTAATCATACTAATATTGTGATGTCTTATAAAGAAACGTGGGAAGTGGTTGATAACCCTCGCCCCAAAATTGTTATTGCAGGTAGCGGAATGGTTACTGGAGGCAGAGTACTTACCTATTTACAACAGCTTATAGACAATAACAACACTTCTGTATTGCTTGTGGGATTTCAGGCAGAAGGAACCCGAGGAAGGCAATTACAGGAAGGAGCTCACGAAATCAAATTATTTGGCAAATACTACCCTGTAAAAGCAAAAATTTATGGGATAGAAAGCCTGTCTGCCCATGCAGATCAACAAGAATTATTAGATTGGATGAGTGAGGTTAAGAACATTCCCGAAAAAGTATTTTTAATTCATGGAGAAGCAACCGCTACAGATGTATTGCGGGTAAAAATACAAGATACATATCAATGGCAGGTTCATATTCCTAAACTACACGATACTATAGAAATTCTGGTATAATTTTTTAAACTCCCTCAGCATAAAAGTAGCTTTCTTAAACGATAAAAAGATGTGTTTTATGCCAAAAAAGTAAAACTCAGAATTGTTTTGTTAAAAGTCTAAAAACCTGATAATTATCACTTTTTAATTATGTAAGGTTAAGTATCTTTTCAATAAGTTTTAAAATCTGGAAATAATGATAACAGCAACCAATAATCCTTCAAAAAAAGAAATAAAAGAAATACATCTTGATATCCTAAAATGGAAATCAAGTCTTCGGTTTATAGAAGGTGAAATACAATTTATCAATCAACTCTTAAATTCTTACGTATTCGAACCCGACACTCCAAACCTTTTTGAACGGTTACAGGAGTTTAAAAAGCAAATTGAAGCGATAGAAAAAGAAATGCAAAATATAAATCAAGACATAAGAACACATGAAAGTAAATTAGGAGGTATGCTGGAATGTGATACTATTTCTTGTGATAATTTTTATTATAAAAATCATACTTCAGTCTGGCGTACGTTTGATGATTTCTATAAAAATTTCAGTAGATCAAAATCTGAAATTTTCCTTTACGCTGGTGGGGTTTTAAGAAAAAACTGAGACTAAATATAGGATAAAAATCTGATAAACTGACAATTATCATTTTAATAAACCTATTATCAACCTAACTTTAGCATACTAATAATTCTAATAAACCTTAACATTATGTCATTAATTAAATTTAACAAAAACAGATTCCCCTGGATCAATGACCGTGTTTCTACATGGTTAGACACAGATGACTTTTTTGCAGACGATTTTTTTGTAAAAGAAAGAAAACTTCCTGCAATGAATGTCAAAGAAAACAAAGATGATTTTGAAATTGAACTCGCAGTTCCTGGTTTTTCAAAAAAAGATATTGAAGTAACTATGGAAGATGATGTGTTACACATTTGTGCTCAAAACAGCAAAGAAGAAACAGAAGAGGATAAAGGGTACACACGTAGAGAATTTAGTTACAATGAGTTCGATAGAAAATTACAATTACCTACTAGCATAAACCAGAATGAAAAGGTTAAGGCTACCTACAAAAATGGAGTGCTCACTCTTAATCTTCTGAAAAAAGAAGAAGCAAAAGAGCAACCCAAAAAGGTAATTGAAATAGATTAATCTATACAGCAAAAAAGGCGGAGAATAGGTTTTTTGGGCATTATTCTCTGTCTTTTTTATCTGGAGATAGAAGGGATCATCTTAACACAACCATCAGGAAATCATGAAAGCAAAACAACCAAATATAAAATATGTAGAATGGCGAAGCCCAGAAGAATTACATGAAATTTCTCTAAACTGGGTGTCAGAACTCAAATTCATCAAAGATGAAC
>CAKMZM010000015.1:12457-17611 GCA_929200365.1 uncultured Flavobacteriaceae bacterium
TTACATGAAATTTCTCTAAACTGGGTGTCAGAACTCAAATTCATCAAAGATGAACTTATAGAAAACCATACCTTACAACTAATTTCAAAAAAGATTTTTGAAAAAAGCAGAAACATACTGCATGAACTATCTCATAGCAGAAAAAGCCTCGACCCACTATTAAAGAAGATCATTAATCATCATAACCAACTCACCATATTATTAGATGGTATTGATCAACCCATCAAAGAAAAACAATATAAAGAAAATCATTGGGGATTAACCATAGAAATGAGTAAATACTTTGATACGTATAAAGAAGTAAAAAGAAAGATTTTTGATTTGATAAAAGCCATAATAAAACAAGGCAAACAAAAGCGCCTATTAAACTGATTAAAAATAAATATAGGTCGATGAAACGTATTCTGAAAATTATAGTCCTTTCTATAATACTACTCTTTGCTGGGTTTTGGGTATGGTATGAATATACATATTCTATGGATACCGTAATACCTTTTGAGGTTAATGACCCTAATCTGAAAACTAAAGTTTTGATAGCCTCACAAGGAAGCAGTTTTAAAGATTCGTTAGTTCGGGGGATTTTAAACCATTATCAAAATGATGCAATTTATTTTAAAGTAATAGATGCATATACCATGTTTACCGTAAATATTGATAAATGGGATGCTTTGGTTATTATTAATTCGTGGGAATATGGAAGCCCTCCTGGAAACGTAACAAAATTTATTAAAAAGCACCCAGATCAGTTAGATAAGCTCATCATCCTATCAACCGTAGGAAGCAGCAATATTACTCTGGAAGGCATTGATGTAATATCTGGTGAATCTATTATTGAAAAAACACCAGAATATACCGATATAGTAGTAGAGCGATTAGATAAAATTATAAAACCGAAGACCTTACATAAATTTTAATAACGAAGTGATTTAAACTGTTTTGAATCACTTCAACCTATATCAGGAAGATATGAACAATATATATATATACCTTATAGTTATTAGTGGATTGCTATTAAGTTGTACATCTAGTGAATTGGTAGAAAACTGGAAAAACCCGGATATCGACACATTTGAAGCACAAAAAGTTCTGGTTATAGGGATCACACCAGATGAAAATGCACGAAAAATATTTGAAAAAAAACTGGTTGGTGAATTGAAAAAAAATGGAGTGAGTGCTATAAGAAGCCTAGATTATTTTAAAAGTTCTTTTACGACCTCATCAAAGACCGAAAAAGAAATGATGGCTCTGGAATCTCAACTCATAGAGAATGGTTTTGATGCCATCCTGTTGTCAAAAGTATTAGGAGTTGAAGATAAAGTTACTGTTGTAAAAGCCTATAGAAATCTGGATAAAACATTTGATAGTTTTAGAGATGATTATTACGAAAATCAGAATATATACTATGATGAAGACTATTATGAAGAGTATCAGATTTTTCATGCAGAATCCTCGCTCTATTGTATTTGCTCTGATAAAAAAAGAGAACTGATATGGAAAGGATCAATAGATATAACAGAACCAGAAAATATTAAAAAAGCTGTAAATGATTATGTTAAAGTATTGGTTTGGGCATTAAAAGGGCAACAGTTATTAATTATAGAAAAACTTACCGATGAAAATATTGATATATAGTACCAAAGACTTTGAGATTCCATTTCTGGAAAAAGCAAATCAAGATCAACATCAAATCAAGTATGTCCCAGAGCGACTTACTTCAAAAACCGCAGCATTAGCGTTAGGCTTTGATGCGGTATCAATTTTTTCTGCAGATGATGGGTCTTCTGTGGTATTAGAACGATTAAAAGATTTTGGGGTTAAATATATAGCGCTTCGCTCTGCAGGGTACGATAATGTAAATATCAAAACCGCCAAAAAACTGGGAATAAAAGTGGCCAATGCGGCAGGATATTCTCCACAAACTATAGCAGAACATGCAATCGCATTATTATTAGCTCTTAACCGTAAACTCATACCCTCTAACCATCAGGTTAGTCATTATAATTTTTCATTGAGTAACCTTGTAGGTGTTGATATCAATAAAAAAACTGTAGGTATTATAGGCACTGGTAGAATAGGAAAAGTAATTACCAGAATAATGCATGGGTTTAATTGTAAAATCATAGGCAACGATATTCATGAAAATAAGGAGCTGGAAAAAAAATATGATATGGTATATACAGATCTTGACGATTTATGTACGCAATCCGATATTATCTTTTTGAGTACACCGCTCAACACCCAAACCCACCATCTCATAAATAATGATCGTATTCGGCTTATGAAAAAAGAAGCAATACTTATTAACATCGCACGAGGTGCGATAGTGCATACACAAGATATATTACAAGCTTTAGTATCAAAAAGAATAGCCGGGTATGGTGCAGATGTTTATGAACATGAAAGCGGTATCTTTTTTTATGATCACTCTATGAATAAACCCGAGGATGAGGTACTACAACAGCTTATCGATCTTCCAAATGTACTTCTTACTCCGCATCAGGCTTTTGCTACCAAAGAGGCACTTACAATTTTGGCAAAAACAACATTTTATAATATTGATTGCTGGCAGCAAAATGAGATCAGCAAAAATGAATTAACGCTAGAATTAGTGCGGTAATTTATTTTTGACTATCCCATATAGTAATGTGCCTAAAATTGCAGAAATCAAAACAATTAAAATTGGCAGATACCCAGCTCCCAAAAGAACAAACATAGGTCCTGGGCACGCACCAGCAAGAGCCCAGCCTAATCCAAATAAAATCCCACCAAACATGTATCGGCTAAAACTTTTGTCCTTAGGTGAAAAAGTTATAGGGGTTCCATAAAAAGATTTTATTTTGAATTTTTTTATGATCTGAGTTATTATAATACCTAATCCCACTGCAGCACCAATAATCCCATACATGTGAAAAGATCCAAACCGAAACATTTCATAAATTCTAAACCAGGAAGCTGCTTCAGATTTGAATAAAACAATTCCGAAAAAAATACCAATACCTAAATATATAACTGACCGCATATCGCTAAAAAATTAAAGGAAAAACAAAGTGTATCATAGTAAGTCCGCCAATAAAAAATCCCATCACTGCGATAAGAGAAGGCAATTGCAGATTGCTTAGTCCAGAGATAGCATGCCCCGAAGTACACCCGCCAGCATATCTTGCCCCGAAACCTACTAATATTCCTCCGGTTATAAGTAGAAAAAGTATTTTGGGGTCTGATAAAGCCTCATTAGAAAATAAGGTATCCGGCATATATCCTTTTCCGGCAGTATTAAAACCTTTAGACCGAAGATCAGATACTACTTTTGGGTTAAGAGATACAGAATTATCTGTAGTTAAAAAGGTGTTGGCAATGAACCCTCCTATGATTACCCCAAGTACTACAATTAGATTCCATTGCTGAGCTTTCCAGTCAAACCTGAAAAAATCTGACGTTTTTCCTGCACCACAGATCGTACATATCGTTCTAAGATTAGATGACATGCCAAATCTTTTTCCAACCATTAGTAATAAAAAGAGGACTAATGCAATTAATGGCCCTGATACATACCATGACCAGGGATTATATATCCAATTCATTTATATTAGTTTTTTTGAGACAAAGTAATTAAATCAAATAAGAGTTATTTGTAACAAATGTTACAGAAGAGCCTTTTATTTTAAGGTAGAAGGACACACATAATCTGTAGTTTTAATACCTGCTTCTTTAATGTCCTTAAAACCACCAGCTATATCTATAAGATTATGAATACCGCGACTTTTTAATATTGATGCTGCAATCACAGAACGATATCCTCCGGCACAATGTATATAAAAAGTCTGATCACTAGGGAATTCTGCCAGATAATCATTAATAAAATCTAATGGTGTATTATGGGCTTTATCTACATGTTCTGCTATGAACTCACTCTCTTTACGCACATCAAAAACAGGAATTTCTTCTTTTACCATAGTGCTTTTAAATTCTGAAGCAGAGATCGAAGTTAACGTATCGTATTCTTTACTTGCTTTTCTCCAGGTTTCAAAACCACCTTCGAGATATCCCAGCGTATTGTCAAATCCTACTCTTGATAGCCGTATAATGGTTTCTTCTACCCTTCCTTGTGGTGTTACCAGTAAAATGGGTTGTTGTACATCGGCAATTAGTGCACCAACCCAGGGTGCAAATCCACCGTCGATACCAATAAATATAGATCGGGGAATATGCCCTTTTACATATTCACTCTGGTGTCTTACATCAAGAACTATTGCGCCAGTCTCATTAGCAAGTGCTTCAAATTCTTCTGGCGAAAGAGGTCTTGTTCCTTTTTGAATTACGTCATCGATATCGGCATACCCTTCTTTATTCATTTTCACATTAAGTGGGAAATATGATGGGGGAGGTAATAATCCATCTGTCACTTCTTTTACAAATTCTTCTTTGGTCATATCTGGTCTAAGAGCATAATTCATTTTCTTTTGATTACCCAAAGTATCTACTGTCTCTTTCATCATATTTTTGCCACAGGCAGAACCAGCACCATGTGCAGGGTATACAATAACATCATCTGCCAGAGGCATAATTTTGGTGCGCAAACTATCATAAAGTGTTTCGGCCAACTCTTCTTGAGTCATATCTGCTGCTTTTTGAGCAAGATCGGGGCGACCTACATCACCCAAAAACAAGGTGTCACCACTAAAAATGGCATGATCTTTACCCGTTGCATCCTTAAGGAGGTAGGTTGTACTCTCTATGGTATGTCCTGGTGTGTGTAGGGCAATTATTGTTATTTCTCCCAGACGAAACTCTTGCCCGTCTTTGGCAATTATAGCTTCAAAAGATGGATTAGCACCAGGCCCGTATATGATCTCGGCTCCTGTTTCTTTGGCCAAAGTTACATGTCCGCTTACAAAATCAGCATGAAAATGAGTTTCAAAAATGTACTTGATTTTTGCATTATCTTCATTTGCCTTTTCTATGTATGATTTTACTTCTCTTAGAGGATCTATAATTGCTACTTCGCCATTACTTTCTATATAATAAGCTCCTTGAGCGAGACACCCTGTATATATTTGTTCTATTTTCATGTATTCCTTATTTTTAAGCTTTTCCCGATTTTAGAGAAAGAACTTCTGTTAATTAATTATGGGTCAAAAATAAGGCAATTATTAT
>CAKMZM010000015.1:17711-26084 GCA_929200365.1 uncultured Flavobacteriaceae bacterium
ACCTTTTTTTTCAAGATTTTTGAGTAATCTGGAGATTACTACTCTTGAAGTATGCAGATCGTATGCTATTTGCTGATGCGTAGTGTGAATAATTCTGGAATGACCAACTTTGGTTTTATCTCTCAGATATTTTAACAGCCGATCATCCATTTTCATAAAAGCAATACTGTCTATAGTTTCAATGGTTTCTATCAATCGTTTATGATAACTGTTAAAAACAAAATTTCTCCAGGACTTATATTTGGTAGTCCACTCTTCCATTTTTTTAATAGGAATCATAACCAGTTTGGCATCTGTTTCTGCAATAGCTTTGATTTCGCTTTTATGATGCCCCAAACAACACGATAATGTCATGGCACAAGTATCTCCCTGCTCTAAAAAATACAGTAATAATTCGTCACCATCACTATCTCCTCTAAGTACTTTTATAGCCCCGCTAATAATCAAAGGCATAAATTTGATATAACTTCCGGGTTTAATAAGTTCAAATCCTTCGGGAATTTCTTTAAATGTTCCTACCTGATTAATTTCTTCAAGTAATTCGTCTTCAAAAAGATGACCGTACTTATTTTTTATTTCCTTAATCATTCTTTTTGTTTTTTAAAAAATGATGCTAATTGTAATTTTGCTTCCTGATATCCCAAATCATATACTTTGTCTAAACTACCACTGTTAAAAACACCATGATTAACCAATTTTTTGGGTTGAACTATAATATCACAGAGGTTAAATTTACCGCTGGCATTTGGCGTAGCCCTGAGATAATATGCTCGTTGCATCACATTGTATGAGTGTTTAAAATCGGTAATTTTTGGTTTTTTAACAGGGGATACGTCTACACCAATAATCAGATCACAATGTTTTTTGAGTGGAGACACAGGAAAATTATCCAAAATACCACCGTCGGCATAGAGTTCCTTGTTAATAATTACAGGAGTAAAAACACCCGGAAATGCAGCAGAAGCTAATAATGGTTTGATTAATTCTCCGGCACTAAACACTTTTGTTGTTCCTTCTATAAGGTTGGTAGTAGTAACAAATAGTTTTTTATGTAAAGCCTCAAATGAATTTTCTGGGAAATACGTAAGCAGATCGTCATAGAATTTTTCAGAATCTAAGAATCCGGCTTTTTTTCTTGAGAATCTATTAAATCCGAATAGTGAAGTTTTAGTAAAAAACTCTTTTATTTTTTCGGGAGAATGCCCTCCAGCATATAGTGACCCTACGATAGCTCCTGCACTAGTGCCCGAAACATAATCTACAGGTATTCCTGTTTCTTGCAGAGCCTGTATCACACCTATGTGTGCGACACCTTTGAATCCTCCGCCTGAGAGTACTAATCCTATTTTTTCAGATGTTTTCATTTGCTCATAAATTTACAAAACCGGACTAAAGATTTTTGCAAAACCTTCTTTTAATTTTTCGCTCCAGGGGCGTTGTTTAAATGTATCAAAATCTAGTAGTTTGCTGTTTTTAATGTCTGTCAAAAAATCATCTCTCAATGCAATAGCAAAATTATCATCGTAGATCACTGCATTTATTTCATAATTTTGTTCAAAACTTCTAACATCGAGATTGGTTGTTCCTACAGAGGATATGGTATTATCGGCAACAATGGTTTTGCTGTGTATAAAACCCTGAGAGAACAGGTGTATTTTTACTCCCGCCTGTAGCAAATCTTCAAAGTAAGAACGAATACACCACTTAACGATGACATTGTCTGATTTTTCTGAAAGTAGTATTCTTACATCAATCCCACTCATTGAAGCCACTTTTAATGCATCCAGAATAGATTCTCCTGGAATGATATAGGGATTAGTGATATAGATATACTCTTTGGCTTCGTTAATTATAGAAAAATACATTTGTTGTGTTGCCGAAAAATCAGAGTCGGGGCCACTATGCACAATTTGAACTGTAGATCCTTCTGTTTTTTGACAGTGATGAAAATATGATGTGCTCAGGATTTCGTCATTGGCACTAATCATATACCAATCCATTGCAAAAATAGCCTGAATACTATGAACAGCCGGGCCTTTTAATTGCAAATGCATATCATGCCAAACCCCTAAATCGGGATCTCCTTTTACATATTTATCAGATACATTAATCCCTCCTGTAAAAGCGATTTTGCCGTCTATTACAATAATTTTACGATGATTTCGATAATTAATAGATGATAAGAATTTACCAAATTTTATAGGTAAGAACTTGTGGATTTCGACTCCTATATCCTGAAGTTTTTTGATGTACTTTTTACTTAAAGACATGCTGCCAATACCATCGTATAATACACGTATTTTTACTCCGTTTTTTACTTTTTTCTGAAAAAGATCAAAAAGACCAGAGGTTAATTCTCCTTCTTCAAAAATGTAATATTCTAAGTGAATAAAATGCTCTGCACTTTCTAAAGCTTCAAATATAGCCCGAAAAGTAGCTTCTCCGTTTTTAAGTAGCTTTACATCATTTCCTGTACTGGGAGCAAAATAAGAGTTTTTGGTAATCAGAGAAATGATTTTATGATGCTCATGGTATTCTTCTCGGGTAATTGGTGAATATTGGTGTAATGTTTTGGTGATATATGAGGTTATTTTTGGTGTGTGTTTAAGTTGAAATAATTTGTTTTTTCTACGGTTTCTTCCAAACATTAGATACAAGAATATTCCACCTACAGGAATGGTAAAAATGGTTAGCAACCAGGCTAATGTTTTTGTGGGACGCATTCCATTTAAAAGCAACCGTATGATAATAAAAATACCAAGCAGGATATACAGCGTAACAGCGATATACAGTAACATTTAGCATATAAGTTTTAAAACATATCAACTATGCATAATTAAGAGGGGTACTCTTGTTCCGTAACTTATTTTAGAGGTCTCAGACCCCTTAAAAAACCGATCTAAAAATGTTTCTCTTTTGATAAACATAGCCGTCATATCAATATTCATAATTTGCACAAAACTGTTTATTGCCAAAGCAGTTGGTACATTGATAATAGAATGAAAGGTATGATTTATTCCTTTAAAAAACGCTTTCATACGTTTTTTATCATCAAAATCAGCTACAGTAACGGTATCATCTTCTTTAATTTTAAGTATTCGTAAAGAAGATTTGTGTTTTATAATGGTATCCATTAGTGGTTCAATACCTTCTGTGTTAAAATGATCCCAGTAATCTATTGCGTATAAGATAGTTTTAGGATCTTTATATTGATATCCCTTCGGGATTGCAATCAAAGGGCAATCTATTTTACGAATTACATTAAGGGTGTTACTACCAAATACAACCTCTGATGCTCCTGTAGCACCATTTGTTCCCATAACAATGATATCTATGCCTTTGGATTTAACGGTTTGCCTGATAGCATCGGTAAAAATATCATAATCTGTTATGGTATGAAATGTATAATTTTGATTTGGATATTGATCGGTAAGCTCTTCAACTATTTGATTGAGTTTCTTTTTAACATTACTGATTACCGATTGATGAATTGTTGTATTAGCCGGAGCAGCCATCAGATCATCTGTAGTATAACGGGATGCTTTTTGTACATTAAGAATATAGAAAGTACAGAGTTCATTTTTAAAAAACTCCAGGGCATATTGTATTGCGTTTCTGGCATTATCTGAAAAGTCGGTAGGAAGAAGGATATTTTTCATGTATAAAAGTTTATATCCCTAAAAGTAAACGAGATAGCATAGAGTTACTATGATATTTGTCATGATACCAGCATAATGGTAAGCAAAATAGTTTTAGTTATTTCTTAGTAGTATGTTGCGCATTATTTTCGATACCATTCAATTGCTATATAATTCCATGTTCGGAATAGTTTCATTATTTTTTAAAAATCTATTAAACCAATTCAATACTTCTTTATCTACATCATCCTTAAATTCTCGAAGGCTATGACTGCCTCCTTCAAATATTTTTAATCTATATGGAATTCTATTCTTATCAAATTCCATAGCAAGTTTAAGTGAATTAGTAGATTTTACCCGCCAGTCAGAATTTCCATGTAAGAGCAGAATTGGTACATTTTTCGAAAATTTATCAGCAAAATAATAAGCAGATCTTTTTTTTAGTTCTTCTTCTTTATTATTCCAGTAGTTTGGGATTAATTCTGCATATACCCCTGTTTCCATATCTGGCCTATCAATTATCGTCACATCCGAAGGTGCTCCTCCTACAATTGCTGCCTTAATTTGATTTGTTTTTGGCAATGTCAGGTATGTCATCATTCCTCCTCTACTCCAACCATACATTCCTATTTTTTCGGTATCTGCTTCAGGGATTTCTTTTACTACCTCAATGAGATTGATTACATCATTAACATCTTTTCCTCCAAATTCATCATTACCTTCACTTTTACCGCAGCCGCGATAATTACAACCAATTACCACATAGCCTTCATTTGCCAATTTTGAAAAATAGTAGGCGACTGGACGTTTTGCTTTTCCTTTAAAAAGTTGTAATGCTCCGAAATCTCTATTACCACCCCGATTATATATAATTACGGGATGTTTCCCCTCTTTTTTAGGAATTGCCGCAAAAGACTGAATTTTTAAACCATCACTTAAATATGTAATTTCATACATCTCAACATTTTTAAGAAAATGATATTTTTCTACAAATTTGGTCTTCTCTTCATTCTGAAAAAGTGACGGGTAATTTTTCCAGTCAATTTTATTTTTTTCTACAATAATTGATTCTTGAGCTGTACAAGAATTTAATAGTAATATAAGAGTTAGTAATACTATTTGCTTCATCTTTGTTTTTTTATAATTGAAAGCATCCTTCTGGTTAACCACCAATAGCAATCATACTGCGATTATTAGAATGCATTTCTGATTGGTTAAATTCATCTAATGTGTTCATGCCGTTACGCACCTTAAACTTGGCTTGTACTACTTTTTGTATAATAGGGGTTATTGATTTTCCCTCTCGCAAAGGAGTTAAAAGATCTGATTCTTTTGAAGAAAACAGACAGTTTTTTATCTGCCCGTTGGCCGTGAGACGTATTCTGTTACAACCATCACAAAACGGATTGGTTACAGAGCTTATAATGGCAAAGGTACCCTGATAGCCTTTGATTCTGTAGCTTTTTGTAGTATCATTAGGAGCATCCTGAAGTTTTACAATAGCATCTTGCTTAAAAGCTGAATGTACCTCAGAGAGAATTTCTTGTAAAGAAACCAGTTTATCCATATTCCATTGATTGCCATCAAAAGGCATAAACTCGATAAACCGAACCTGTATAGGCAGATCTTTACTTAGATTAATAAAATCAATGATCTCATCATCATTAAACCCTTTCATCAAAACACAATTTACTTTTACCAGAAAACCTTCTTTGACCAGTAAAATAATATTCTGATATACTTTTTCGAAATATGATCTACGGGTAATTTCTTTATTTTTTTGAGTATCGAGAGAATCGAGGCTTACATTAAGGGTTTTAATACCACATTTTTTAAAATCATCTATAAATTTATCTACGATAACACCATTGGTAGTTAGTGTTAACTGCACAGGCAGCGAAGAGAGTTTTTTCATGATAAGGGCAGCATCTTTGCGTATCAAAGGTTCTCCCCCTGTAAGACGAATTTTGGTAACTCCCATACTTACAAATTCTTTGGCCAGTGTATAAATTTCCTCAAAGGTCATGATATGTTCTTTGGGGGATAATTGAATCCCATCTGCCGGCATGCAATAGGTACACCGAAGATTACACCGCTCTGTGAGCGAAATACGCAGGTAATTGTGTTTTCTGCCAAAGGTATCGGTAAGTATATTTGATTTAGTCATGTCTCGCTCCTTTTAAAATTCTAAACACGTGCAATACTTCAGGAAAAATAGCATCCATAGACTCTTTTGCTCCATTAGTAGATCCTGGTAATGCCAATACCAGAGTGTTTTTAATTGTTCCTGCTACACTTCTGGATAACATAGAGTAGGGCATGCGATCCTGTCCATATTTACGTACTGCCTCTTCAATACCAGGGATGGTTCGGTCTAAGAGTGGTGTTAAGGCATCTGGGGTAACATCTCGTTTAGAAAGACCTGTGCCACCCGTATAGATAACAAGATCTGCTCCTTGCTGTTGATATTGCTGTGCTTTTTCCTGTATAATTTTGGCTTCATCAGGAATAATCACATACTCCAGAATATCAACTTCGCATTGTTCTAATTTTGCTATGATAGCTTTACCTGCCTTATCTTCTTTTTTTCCTTCAGAGATAGTATCAGAACAAACAATTACAGCAGCTTTAAGATCTCTTCTGAATTTATCTCTATAGTCAGATTTTCCTCCTTTTTTATTGAGCAGTTTAATATGGTGAATTTCTACACCTTTATCAATAGGTTTCAGCATATCATACATATTTAGAGCTACAACACTTGCTCCATGCATGGCCTCTACCTCTACACCAGTTTTATAAATTGTTTTTATAGTAACCAAAACTGTGATTTCTAATCCTTCAATGGTATACTCAATTCCTGTATATTCAATTGGTAATGGATGGCAATCGGGTAGTAAATCCGGAGTTTTTTTTACCCCAAGCAACCCTGCTGCCTTACTCATTGCAAATACGTCTCCCTTTGGGACAGTACCTTCTTCTATAGCTTTTATAGTTTCGGGCTTACTAGCCTTTACAATTGCCTGAGCTGTTGCAATTCTGAGTGTAGATGTTTTATGAGTGATGTCTACCATATTGTATGACTTAATAAATTTAAAATACCAAATTTCAAAAGGCAAGAATCAAAGTTTAATCTTTCGCTTTGTTAATAATACCGGATAGAATTTTATTTAATTCGTCTGCTTCTTGTATAAGTTTATCTATTGTTTCTATATCTTCAATTTCTGAAGAAGTTTTGATTAATTTTAGCCAGTATTTAGCTTCTTTTCTGGCAATTTTCAACCGCATTTTAAAGTCTTTTACTCTTAACGGCTCATTGGCTTCAATATAATTAGCTCCTATAGAACCCGAAGATCGAATGACTTGTTTAATATCATCAATATTGATTTAGTTAGTTTCTTGCAGAAAAACCTTACCTCAACTGCAAAGATAAAATCTCGATTTTCTACATCATATTTTGGTTTTTATCTTTTAACTATTCTGTTTCCACTGATGTGTTTGGTCTTCAAAAATTTCTTTTCCAAAAACGGGGACATCTGCCTTAATGGCTTCAACCACATATTCGAGTGCTTTAAAAACTACTTTTCTTCTTGGGGAAGATACAAACACAAAAAGACAAATCTCTCCTGCATTTACCGTTCCTAAGCTGTGATAAATATGCATACAGGTAAGGTCAAACTTTTCGAACGTGACCTCTCGTATTTCATGAAATTTTTGATTTGCCATTTCTTCATAAGCCGTATAATCTATTGCAGTAACCGTCTTTCCTTCAATTTCATCTGCTCGAACCTGCCCTAAAAAAATATTATGCGCCCCTATACTGGTTTTAGTTTGATGTTTTGCAATAGATGTACCTATAAATTCTGACGAAATAGCGCCTTGTACAAATACATTTTTTGGTTTTTTCATAATTCATAGTTTGATTGTACATCTTCAAGATTTTTAAAACCTTCAGGATGTAGTGTAATTTCATGTAAAGCAATAGCTCCACCTTGTATATGAGATCTGTTTTTGAATCCATTCTGAAGTAAAATGTCTAAAGCTCTTTTACTTCGAATACCAGATTGACAAAAAACTATCGTTTCTTTTTCTTTAGAAATGGTATGTAATTTCTGTTCCAGAATGCCTAATGGAATACAAATAGGGTTCAGACTTTCAATTTTTGGTTGTTCATGAGATTCCCGAACATCGATAAATTGTGCATTTTTTACCGAAAAAGCTTCTTTGGCAGTAATTTCTGAAATTTGTTTGACACCACAAAAAAGGTCATAATCTGTAGTTTCAAAACGATTTGCAGATTCAAGTATTTTGGATATCTCTGAAGCCACACGTTGAATTGTAAAAGATGAAAATTGCGTGGTTAAACTATTATACATTAGTAATTTTCCTGCAAGTGTCTCGCCCAAACCTAAAGTGATCTTAAGTACTTCATTGGCTTGCAGACTCCCTATAATACCTGGTAGCACTCCCAAAACACCTATCTCTGAGCAAGACGGAATACTCCCTGCTTTTGGAGGTTCTGGAAACAAACAGCGATACGACGGCCCATTTTGATAGTTAAACACAGATACCTGCCCTTCATATTTAAAAATAGCTCCGTATACCAAAGGTTTACCAGTGATCACAGCTGCATCGTTAACCAGATACCGGGTTGAAAAATTATCGGTCCCATCAACAATAATATCATATTGAGAGAAAAGAGATATCGCATTTTTTGGGGTTAGTTTTTCTGTATATG
>CAKMZM010000015.1:26184-30962 GCA_929200365.1 uncultured Flavobacteriaceae bacterium
CCACCAGCAAATGGTGGCAACAAAGCTACTTCGACTTCTGAGTTAATTATATGACTTTGATCAACTAATTTGTGATTAATAGCCACTTTGAAATCAGTAGTCTCTAGTTTGGGGTGTTGATTTTTTAATTTTTTCATTAACTGAGAAACCGAACAAACTTCAGTTTGAAAGTGTTCCTGACTAATGTTTGTAGCTTCAGAGAGCATACCAAAATATTTAATGGTCAATTGCATTTGTAATTGTTTTTAAATCCTCAACGGTATTCATATTGGTTACCAAAAGACGCTCTTTTTCAAGTACGGTAATCGTTTTTGTTTTTACTGCCAAAATGAGTTTTCGTAAGCGTCGTTCTCCGTTTGTAAGCAATTCATAACATTTACCTGCACATTGTTTTTTATACAATGCGATTAACGGAATGCTTTTTCCTTTGGATTCAAATTGAACGACATCGTTACCTTCTTTTTCATAGCATAATAATTTTTTTAAAAATGCAGTAGTGATTAAAGGTACATCACAACTTACAACCAAATTGTATGCTGTTTTGCTATGAGATAATCCGGCATGAAGCCCTGCCATAGGGCCTGCATCAGCAATAATATCTTCAATTCTTTTAATGCCAAAAACATCATAATCTGCATTACTGCTAACGATAACAATCGAATTGACCAAAGGTTGCATAGCATCAATGATATGTTGAATAAAAGGTTTTCTATCGAGTAGGATCAGTCCTTTTTCTCTACCCATTCTAGAGCTTTTTCCTCCAGCAAGTATAATTCCTATTATATTTTTTGAGTCAATCATATATATGGTAAAATGATTATAGCGAGATTTGTTTTAACTCTTTATCCAGAAATTCCCAGCATTTTTGATTAATGTTATCAAATGTTTTAATAACTTTCTCACCATACGGAGTAAGATTTGCACCACCACCTCCTTTGCCGCCAGTAGAAGTAATCACCAGAGGTTCTTTGGTAGATTTATTCATGCTGTCTAATAAGTTCCAGGCTTTTTTATATGACATACCTAAATCACTGGCAGCCTTGCTTAATGAACCTGTCTTCGCAATCGCTTTTAATAATTTTACTCTTCCTTCACCCAAAAACACACCGTACTCAGATTCTATCCAAATTCTACTTTTTATTGTGTAATCCATATCATAAAACCGTTAGGTTTTCAAAGATACAACGATTTTTTTTAGAGATGTTTTTTTTTAGAAGATTTTAATACATAATCAGAGTGTATCGAAGGGAATATTGGCTATAACTTATTTCGATACACTCAACATGACACTTTGCTAACATCCATCAATATACTCAATAGATAATTTTTTGTTGATGTTTTCTTTTTTTTATGGCAAATTAATTACCTGTACTGTATCACCAATATTAACTTCTGTTATATCTTCAGGAAGATAAACCAGAGCATTGGCCTGGGCAAAAGATCGTAACATAGAAGATGCCTGCCCATCAAGGATCGTTACTTTGTTTTCTTCGGTATATGCTTTTAAAAACTCAGCTCTTTGATCTTTTTTTGCATATTTGAGATTAGAAATAGCAGACGTTCGTTTTAAGCTATACTCTTTATATCCAGATATTTTGAGTAATGCAGGTAGTACATAGATATAAAAACAACTTAGTGAAGAAGCAGGGTTACCAGGTAATGCAAATATGGTTGTACCCTGTTTTTTGGCAAAATAAAGTGGTTTTCCTGGCTTTTGTTTTACTTTATAAAAAATTTCATCGACATCTAATGCCCCTAGTGCTTTACCTACAAAATCATAATCTCCAACTGATATTCCGCCAGAAATTAAAACTGCATCATAATGGGCTATTGTATTTTCTAAAAGAGCAAGAGTAATATCATATTCGTCTTCAACCTTGAAATAAGATATATTAACAAACCCTACTTTAGTCAAAGCAGTCGACAGCATGATCGAATTGCTCTCATAGATTTGTCCATATTTAAGAGTTTGCCCTGGTGGTACTAATTCATTTCCTGTAGCGATGATTGCTATAGAAGGTTTTTGATAGACCTGTACATGGGTAATTCCCAAAGATGCGAGATATCCTATACTGGCAGCAGTAATTGTAATCCCTTCTGGGAGTGCGATATCGTCTTTTTTTATTTGCTCACCAAGAGGGCGAATATTAGCATTGGGCAGTACAACCTCTTGCAATAACACCTGATTATTTTGTATTTCTACCTTTTCTTGCATGATAATAGCCTTTGCTCCCGATGGCACTGGAGCACCTGTAAAAATTCTAATGGCTTTACCTTGTTCGAGATTAGGATCGGTATCATCCCCAGCTTTTACTTCTCCAATTAGGTCAAATTTTTTCTCTTCGATAGACCCCAAAGCATATCCATCCATTGCAGATTGCCTAAAAGGAGGCATATTGATGGGAGATATAACACCTTTTGCCAGTACATATCCCAGTGCTCTTGATATAGGTATTGTAATAATAACATCTGTTTTTTTGATGTTATTATTGATGAGTTCAAGGGCTTTTTCTACAGCTATCATAGGTGATTTTGTTATGTACACAAAGATACCTCGAAAATTTATTAGTGAAACTTTATTTTGAGAAGTTTTGTAGAAATGTATTTAAAATAGATAGTTGAAATTTATTTTTAATATATGTTAGCCAATCATTCCAAACTTGATCCAGAACTTACTATGAAGCTTAGGATCACAAAGGATAACTAGTATTTATTATTAAAAAAACCTCACAGGGATACTGAATCATGTTTAGTATACACCTATGAGGTTTAAAATTTAGAGTTGAGTTGAGCTTATCTTATTCCTTAAATAAGCTCTATAAAAAATACTAGTCTAAGGTCTTGTTAATTATTATAAAATCATGTTTTCCAATTACATTTTAACAGACACTGTATGACTACACTGGTTGTTGATAACTTGTTATACATGCGCTGAGTTTAATTATGCATATGTATATGATTGATTATCATAATGATACTATTGTTGTGATCCTAAGTGAAGGGTTAATTTGAGAGATAATCGTAATACTCTTATCTGTTTTTTCAATCACTTTGGTTTCTGGAACAATATCAATCATTTTGATTTCTTTTTTGGGATTTGGTTCTCGTAATTTTACTTCATATTCTTGAGGCTTAGATTTTAAATAAATGGATAATGGTCTTGACTTAAAGTCAATAAGCCAGGCAATCAATTCTAGATTAGCAGGAGTGGTTGATTTTGTTTCTCCTGTTAAGAAATTTACAATGGGTTTAAACTTATCACCATTAAGTCGTTCGATAGCATATGATTTATTTTCTCCTTCTTTAAATTGAAAAAAACGATTTAAGATACTTTCATCATACTTCTCTTTTCTACGGTTTAACAGCCATAAGCAGGCTTCTTTAATCTGTTTACGGGTAGGTTCTAGAAGATAACAGTTCATCTCTCCACCTTTTTCCCTTTTGTACTTTTCAAGAATTTCATTTCTGTACGTCACACTTGTTTTTGTTCTCATAGGCATTCAGTTTATTGGAATTTTTAGGATTTCAATGGAATCTTTGGAATCCTTGGAATTGTTTACGGATATAGACTTGGGGTCTTTATAAATTCGCTTCAACAACTAGTTCCAGTTTCATTCTGCTAACATAGTAAATGTATGGACTTAGTTCTTACGGGAATCCGTATTTCGATGGTAAAAGCTCAAAAGGAAAGTGGCTAAACACTATCGAATTGGATTTCAACTTTCCGAAAAAATAAAGGAGTACTCCCATTTATTACTCGATTGCTACCCCAAATCTCTGGTGTAAAACCAGATAGCAATCCCCATGTTTAACCTTAAAAATTAAAAATTATGAAACCGATTTTTTATATATTAATAGCCCTATTTATAACCGCAAACCTTACATCTTGTACTACAGATAATATTGCTGATAATGAAAGTATATCTATCGAGACAGTCGCTACTAATGGAGAGGATGGTCACGTTGATGATGAAGATGAAGGAGGAAATTAATAACCCACTATAAAGTGAGAAGTATTAAAATTAGGTGTATGCAGTAGATTATTATGCTGTATACACCCAATTTATTTAGTACCTTAGAGGGATGAAACTTTGGCGTGTCGATTCCTTCTTTATTATAACCATAATACTACTATTTTTATATAGTAGTATACCTGTTTCTGGTCAAACAAAAACAGAAATGCATTTATCTCAAGATAAGCTAGATAGCCTTGAACAATATTATCAATTAAGTAAGGAAAAATCTTTATCGATATCAGAACGTTTACGACATGTTAGTTTATATTTAAAAGGAATATTATTCTCTAAACAAGATTCTTTGATATATAATGGGTTGATGCAAAAAACATGGCTACTTGGTAAGGCTAAACAATATGATAGCGCTATTATATATACACGTCAGTTACACAATTTAGCACAACAAAATCACGATACTATATATATGGCAAAAGCGTATAATAAATTAGGCTTTTACTATAAAGAGAATAATCAATTAACTAAGGCTTTTCATTATTATAATGAAACCTTTAAAATGTCCAAGATTATTGGAGATACTAGTAGAGTAAGTAAAAGTCTATTGCTGATGGCAAATCTCCAAGCCTATTTAGGAGATCATTCTGGTGGCAAAATTACAGCTATTGACGGGGTGAAATATTTAGAAAACACTTCAGAGTTAAGAAATTTGGCAGGTCTATACCATAACATTGCGGTAGCTAATAAAGAACAAAAAAATTATAAAGAAGCACTTAGATATAATGCAAAAGCCTTGGCTCTTGGGAA
>CAKMZM010000015.1:31062-33241 GCA_929200365.1 uncultured Flavobacteriaceae bacterium
CTTGAGGCTCTTGGATTTATATTTGACTTAAGAGAAGCTACCAATGCAGAAGTTAAGGAATTTAAACAAATTCATAATAAATTAAGAGAGATTAACCAAAGTAACCGGGAGATTTATGCTGTAACTCGCTATGAAAATGATAAACTCATCAATGAGAATCTTATCCTAAAAGCAGAAACCGCCAGAAAAGAACGGCAACAAGTTATTTACTTGTTTAGTACTTTGTTTATTCTTTTGGGAGTAGGGCTGGTGTTCTATTTATATAGACAACGGCTTCGACGAGAAAATATACGTGAGGTGTATAATGCAGAAGCGCGAATCTCTAAAAAATTGCATGATGAGCTGGCCAATGATGTATATCAGGTAATGATGCAGATGCAGAATGATCAAAATGATCCCGAGGTATTGGATAAATTAGAAGAAATATATCATACGACCCGCGATATCTCTAGAGAGCATAATAGTTTTAGAACGGGTGAGGAATATGCTACCGAACTTAATGGTATGCTAAGTAGTTATAGTTCTAATGGTACCAAAATTATTATCAAAGACATAGATGAGATCAACTGGCAGTCTATAAATCCAGAAAAAAAGATTATTGTACACCGTACTTTACAAGAATTAATGGTAAATATGAAAAAACATAGTCATGCCGAACTGGTAGCAATTATGTTTAAGAAAACCCAAAAAGGTATAGTGATCACTTATGCTGACACTGGTGTTGGCGTATCTACAGAAGAAATAATATATAGTAATGGACTCCAAAATACGGAAAACCGTATAAAAACAATTGGAGGATCATTTATCTTTGACTCAGAGAAGGGAAAAGGCTTTAAAGCAAAGATAAATTTTCCGAATTAATTATAATAGGGAGCTTATGTTTAAGAAAATTTTAGTTACAGAAGATCTTGGTAGCATTAGCCATGGTATCGCCCATATTCTTCGCGAAAGAACTGGGATCGATGAAATACAACAAGCACAATATTGCGATGATGGCTATCTGAAATTTAGAAGAGCCATTAATGATCAGGACCCTTTTGATCTGTTGATCACAGATCTTTCGTTTAAAGAAAGTCATAGAGAACGAAAATTGGTTTCAGGGATTGAACTTATAGAAGCCATACGATCAATACAACCTAATATTAAAGTTATTATATATTCTATGGAAGATAGACCTGGTAAAATCAAATCTTTTTTTGCAGAACAAAGTATAGATGGTTATGTGTGCAAAGGACGCTATGGACTAAATGAATTGGTGAAATCTGTTACCGATGTGTTCAATAATATTCGATATGTGTCTCCGCAGTTAGAAAGTGCAATGAGTAAGAATAATGTTTTTGAACTTCAGGATTATGATATTTTATTACTAAAGCATTTGTCTGATGGTCTTACTCAGGAAGAAATTGGGCATCATTTTAAGGAAAATCAGATTTCTCCTAATAGTACAAGCTCTATAGAAAAGCGACTTAATAAATTAAAATATAATTTTAAAGCCAAAAATGCCATTCATCTGGTAGCAATGACCAAAGATTTAGGACTTTTATAGACCTTATGATCCCTTGAGAAAACTTAAAATGATCAAGGTTTTTATATTTTAATTTGTTTGAAACCCATAACGAATTAAACATGATACAATTCTTAAAACAATTGTAATTATTGATCAATCGTAGAAAAGTTATAAAAACAGAAACAACCCCGCAATTGTAAAACTTTGGCGAGCCAACAAAAGCAGGGTCTGAATAACGATTGATTTAATGTAAACCAACCATCAAAAAGATATTTTTAGAGTAAATAGTTCAAAAAAAAATGTGATTCCTAAATGATTTAACCCTAAATCCTTATATATAAATTTTCATTAGATAATTTGTATTCAAAAACACAAAACGAACTATTTTACTATTTTTAGTAGTTTTATTTTCATAAAGCACAATATAGTAAGAAGCTTTTGAATAATTACGGTTTCCCGTAAGATATTTCCTCTTTTTTTTAAATATTTTTTATATTATTTTCATGTTGAATTCCACAAAAACATCATAAAATCATATTAATCACTGATTTACATTATCTATTTTATAGTGTAGGTTGTAAGAAGTTGTATAAAGAAAGTAAGTACAAAAACAATACATTTTATAACATATTTCAAGTAAGTACTTTATTGTTTCAATTCTGGATTCTGGAT
>CAKMZM010000016.1 GCA_929200365.1 uncultured Flavobacteriaceae bacterium
AGCTTTTCAAAAGTAGCGGGAACAGGACTCGAACCTGTGACCTTCGGGTTATGAGCCCGACGAGCTGCCTACTGCTCTATCCCGCGATGTATATTGTATAAATCAGAAATCTGATTTGTAAATTTCATTTTATAAAGAACCCTAAATTATGTCCTTGTCATATCTCATTTCATCTCATAATCGGAGTGCAAATATACAACCATTTTTAGTTTATACAATGCTATTTGTATTAAAAAAAAACAAAAACAATATAAGCAACTCGAAATAAGCCATTTAACATCATTACCCAATATTTAACATTTCAAGGAAAACTAATTTCTAATCTTCAAAAATCGTAAATACAACTTAATAGGGTTACATTACACTCTGGAATACCTAATAATCTTCAACATACGCTTTGAGATGGTACAAGAAAAAGAAATGAAGAATATATTAATTATCATTTAATGCATCTATTTCTTCTTGTAATATTTCCCAATCTTCCATTAGTGAAGATAAAAGATCTTTTTTTGCCTGATAATTATCAAAAAAATTAGGTTGGGCAATAGTTTGATCATAATTAATGGCCAATTCTACATCAATTTCTTTAATTTCTCTTTCCAGCTTATTGATTTTAGATTCTACATTACTCAACTTATTGCTAAGTGATTTCACTTTTTTCTGATCCTGATAAGATTGCTTTGCTGTTTCTTTGGTATCAGAAGCAATTTTCTCTTGCTTATCTTTTTTTTCTACATCTCTTAAATCATTAATTCTTCTCTCTTCTAAGTAGAAATTTATATCTCCAAGATATTCTTTAATCTTTTTGTTCTTAAATTCATAAACGGTATTACTTAACCCTTGCAAAAAATCTCTATCATGTGATATTAAAATCAAGGTTCCATCAAAATTTTTCAAAGCCTCTTTTAATACATTTTTGGATTTAATATCCAGATGGTTTGTTGGCTCATCCATCACCAATACGTTAAAAGGCTGTAAAAGCATCTTACACAGTGCTAATCGGTTTCTCTCTCCTCCAGAAAGTACTTTTACCTTCTTATCTACTTCATCACCTCTGAATAAGAAAGCTCCCAGCATATCACGAACCTTGGCTCGCGTCTTTTCATCGGCCGCATGAATCATAGTGTCATGAACGGTCAATTCTCCATCAAGATATTCAGATTGATTCTGAGCAAAATATCCTATCTGTACATTATGTCCTAACTTAAACTCTCCTACATATGGTATCTCATCAATAATGATTTTAGCTAATGTTGATTTACCCTGACCATTCTGACCTACAAATGCTATTTTAGATCCTCTCTCTACAAGTAAATCAATATCTTTTAGAATTTCTTTATCACCATAGCTTTTGCCTACACCATCAGCTTCAATAACTACTTTTCCTGGTTGTACACTTACAGGAAAACTAATATTCATTACTGCATTATCATCTTCATCTACTTCTATTCTATCAATCTTATCTAATTTTTTAATTAAAGATTGTGCCATAGCCGCTTTAGAGGCTTTTGCTCTAAACTTCTCGATCAGTTTTTCGGTCTGTTCTATCTGTTTAGATTGGTTCTTTTGTGTGGCCAGTTGTTGCTCTCTAATCTCTTTACGAAGCACCAAATATTTAGAATAAGGTTTGTTATAATCATAGATACGCCCCAAAGAGATTTCTATAGTTCTGTTGGTAACATTATCCAAAAACATTTTATCATGTGAAACAATAACTACAACTCCAGCATAATTTTTTAAAAAACTCTCTAGCCAGATAATAGATTCTATATCTAAGTGGTTTGTAGGCTCATCTAATAATAAAATATCATTATTCTGCAACAAAAGTTTTGCCAGTTCGATTCTCATTCGCCACCCACCAGAGAAAGTATCTGTAAGTTTATTAAAATCTTCACGAGCAAATCCGAGACCTTGTAGAACCCGTTCTGTTTCTCCTTGATAGTTATACCCACCCAGAATCTCATAATGATGTGTAAGATCGCTTAAATCGGTAATTAATTGGTTATACTTTTCGCTTTCGTAATCAGTGCGTTCTGCTAATTGTGCATTGATTGCATCGATATCTCGTTCTGTCTTTTTAATTTCTATAAAGGCTTCATAGGCTTCTTCTAAAACTGTACGCCCCAATACAAAATCTATATCCTGCTTTAAAAAACCAATCTTCAACTCTTTATCCATAGCTATTTGACCAGAATCTGGTTCTTGCTCTTTGGACAAAATCTTAAGCATAGTAGATTTTCCTGCACCATTCTTTCCTATCAACCCAACCCGATCTCCTATATTTAATCTGAAGCTTATCTCTTCAAAAAGGTACTCCCCCCCAAATGAAATCGATAAATTATGTATATTTAACATCTACTTTTGAATATTTTGTGCAAAGATGATTAATTTTGTGTTAGAATAAAAATGCCTATGAACTTCTTAAAAGGAACAAAAATTTATAGTATTATATTTGGTAATTGCCCTGTATGCCAAAAAGAGAGTATGTATAAAGAGTCTAATCTTTATAAATTAAGCCAAACCTTAAAGATGCAGGAACGTTGTAGTTATTGTGATACCAAATATAAAATAGAACCTTCATTTTTTTATGGAGCTATGTATGTGAGTTATCCTGTAGGGATTGCTTTTGCAGTTGCAGCTTTTGTGATTAGTAATCTCATTTTTAAATTGGATCTAGTGGCTACTTTTATTATAATTTCTATAACGATGATTTCTTTTTTGCCTGTTATTTTAAGGTTATCTCGAAATATATGGATCAACTTTTTTATGCATTATAAAAAAGAAGAACATTCATCATAGATTTTCATATCGTTTACAATCTATCTCTTTGTCTAAAGAAATTCCTTTTTCGATATACTTATACAACTCTTTTGCCATAGTAGGAGCCAAGAGTATACCTCTACTCCCCATACCATTTAAAATATGCACATTAGCATATTTGGCATGTGTTCCTATCAAAGGTCTTCGGTCTCTTACTGTAGGACGTATTCCTGCTACCTGATCTACCACTCTGTAGGGTACTTTTAAAAATTTTTCTAGTTTTTTCTGTAGTTCTTCTTTAGCTGCTATTGTTATTTCAGGAGATGTATCCTGACTATTATATGTTGCTCCTACTTTGTAGAAATCATTTCCAAAAGGAATAATAAAAATTGAAGATTTTACGGCTTCCTTCAATTTTAAAGCTTCAGATTTAATAATAATATATTCACCCTTATTACCATATAGTGGCAAGTTATTAAAAAATGGATTATTTTTTACTCCAAAACCTTCAGCAAATACAATGTGCCTGCATTTTACTTCTTTATATTGAATATAATCTTCTACTATGGCGACTTTATCATACTCAAAAGTTTCATCAATCAACATATTATTTTCTTTAAGGTTTTTTGCATAAGCAGAAAGCATATTGCTGATATCAATTTTACCAGTATGTTTTACTTTCCCATAATGAAATGGGATATCTATTGCTGGATTAGTATTTCTGATCAATTCTGAAGAAAGAAATTCTTCTAAAAGGGGTTTATCACAAGCTTCAAACCAGCTATTTTGCTCCTCTACAGCATTAAATCTGCGTAATATCGGAAGTTCTGAAACTAATGGTTTTTTAAGTTTGGTTTCTACATTTTTATAAAAAGAGACTGCTGTTTTAATTTGCTGTGAGGCTTGCCAAGCCATCGTAAAGCGTTTTAATATTATAGGGTTATATAGCCCTCCTGCTACTCTTGATGATTTCTGTGAAAAATCTTCATAAACCATATATGATTTATTATGATTTTCTAATTGTTCTACAAAAGACAACCCTGATAATCCAAACCCAACAACAATATAATCTAATACCATTTAACTTCTGAACTCACTCATTTAAAAAATAACATCATCTATCTACTATAAAATAATATCTAAATACTACTAATATTCTCAAAAATAACAAAACGCCCAGCTATAGTTGGGCGTTTTGTTATTTTTGAGAATATTAAAGTCGTTAATAACTCCACATATCCATTTCAAAATTTCGGATACTCTCCTTAATCCTTTCACTTTCAAGAAGTTGCATTAATGCATTATCAATAACATAATCCTTGATTTCGCGGTCACCCTGAATATTATCTTCTTTATAAATCACAGAATTAAAGCGCCTTGCATTAAGAATATGATCATACGTAAAAGGCATAGATGTATTTTTTCTATTAAATGCCATTGCATTATGAAATATTTCTCTAGCATCGGGATACCATATCCAGAATAATGCAACCATATCTGGTTCATCATCATCGATAAAGTTAACATCGGGTGCTACAGGTGCTAATCCAAGCAATCTGTATCTTAATTCTCCTAGTCTTTTATCAAAATACCAATATCCTCTTATTTTATATTCTGAAATATCAGCTGAAGTAATATCTACTCTATTAATGTATTGAGGATCTACTTCTTCCCCTGCATTATACTGCTCAAATCCTAAATCGGTAGTATCGATCTTAGACATTGTCGATTCAAGATCTTCAAACGTACGTGTCTCAGTAAAATATGAATCTGAATAGATGTTCTTAATCTTTCCGTTTTTAATATTAGCAATTAACACATCGTATAATGAGCGACGATTAGCACCAATATTAAATGTATCAATAGGATAATACAATGGGAAATTTATTCTTTCATCAAGGTCAATAGTTTCCCAAGTAGTTTTTGCCCATAATACATCACGTTTATCTACGTAACCGTATTCTAACGGGCGGTCATTATCATATAAAATCTGTTCTTGCGTTTTCTTTCCGATCTCATCAGGATTATTGGCATTTAAAACATTTGCCTGCCCGAAAGAAATAGAAGAAACTAATAGACCAAAAACGGTTAATACAAAATTTCTCAAATTCATAACTACGTAAGTTTATTTTTTAATTCGTTAACTCAATAACTACTGGAGATATTTTTTTCAACTTATATCCAGAACTATTAGCTAACTTAGCTTTTATATCAATAATTTGAACAGAAGAACCTCGCTTAGCTTTACGTAAAGCAGATTTTGCTTTAGCATTAAGCCTTCCTCCTGGAACTTTTACTGTTGGTTGCCCTTCTACTTTAAATTTAAAACCAGTTACTTTTAATTTAATATCAAAATCAAAATCTGGTAAAATAGCTCCGATAGATGATATCTCTAAAGCATTTTTTGCCATTTTTATTGATCCGTCCTCTCCACGAACTGTTCCTACAGGTCTTGGTATACCTTTAATTCTAAACTTCTTACTATCGCTTACTGTAGTACCATTTGCTAGTTTACCACTAACTTTGATATTTACTTCACGAGCTCTTACAGTAGTCACATTCATCATATATTTTCCTGCACCTCCAACTTTTCTTAGTCCAGGAGCTGAAGCATTTACAGCTGGTACACCAGGGATAGAAATGGTCATTGGGTTATTTACACCACGATACACCACATTCATTTTATCTGCAGAAATTACAGCAGAATTTGGTCTAGGAATAACAGTATATGAGGTCTTAATTGGAATTGGTATAATTTCTCCACCTTCTTTAAACTCTAAAACACCTTCAATATCTCTTTCTCCAACATTTCCTGCTGGAAAATCTAACATGATTTGTCCGTTTTTAACATCTGTTTGCTCTTTACCATTAACCATTACTTTTGTTGGTTTTAGTGTAGCATCAAAACGTCCAAGAACAATTCTACCTGTAAAACTTTCTCCACTAAAGAATGCTGTTTTATCTGGAACTACAATCGCTTCGTAGTTACTAAAAGAAAGTTCAGAAGCTTGTTGTCCTGCCAATAAAGCCGAAAGCACTTTACTTTCTGTTGTTTTAATATCAGCTTGCATCTGAGTAAGTTTGGTTAAAGAAGCGACTAAAGGAACTCCTTCATAATTATAATTTAACCATTTCTCAGTTACACCATCTCTGTTTTTTACGTCATCAGTATTGAATGTTTTTACAACATCATCAGCAATAGAAGCATCTACTTCTTTTACTTCTTTGATTGCAGCAGATACACCATCTCTATACTTTGCAACTTTATCCAAAAACTCCTGAGCACTGGCAGTAACTTTACCACCTTCAAAAAACTTCTGGTTTAATCTATCTGGTCGATCCATAGTTTCATAGTCTGTAGGATCATCTCTATCGTCAACCAATTCGGCTTTAAGTTGATCTAAATACGTATTAAATTCATTAGATAAAGTACTAATCTGATCAGCTTTTTCTTTTAATGGGGTATATTTTTCTGGCTGTTCTGAAACCTTTTCGGCCAAACCTGCCATAAATCCAGTATTTCGTTGGGTAGCTAACTCATTTGATTTTGTTAACTTTTCTGACATCAGACCAAATGCGGCTAACACCTCTTTTGACATATTTAATGCCATCATTGCGATGAATACCAAATACATTAGGTTAATCATCTTCTGCCTTGGGGATAGTTTTCCTCCTGCCATATTCTTATTAGATTTTTGGTAGTTATTTTATAAAATATTTAATTAAAAAAAATGTTAACTTCTATTCATTGCTGTTAACATACCACCGTATACTCCATTAAGTGAAGACAGGTTACTTGCAAGACTCTCCATTTGATCTTGAAGCTTAGTTGCATTATCGGCAATAGCCTGATTAGCTTCAGCCTGACGTGCAGAAGATTCTAACTGAACTTTATATAAGCTATTTAAAGATTCTAGGTGCGACGCTGCACTTGCCATCTCTTCACTATATTTTTTAGTTCCTGCTATAGCATCTGTTGTAGGACCAAGGTTTCTTGCTGCTCCTTCAAAATTACGAATACTATCACCAAGACTACTCATAAGGCCAGAATCAAGTCTAGCTTCCTTAAGCATATCATCTAATTTTTGAGATAATAATCCTTCTGGAGTTTCTTTTTCTTTCTTATCTTTTTTGTTTCCTCCTGCTAATTCGGGATATACCAACGACCAATCGAGATCATCATCTACAGGTTCGAATGCAGATACAGTAAATACTAATGCTTCTGTAATCAAACCAACAATAAGCATTTCATTACCAAATGGCCAGTGCATAATTTTAAATAATGCACCTAATATTACAACGGCTGCTCCCAGACCGTAGACCATATTCATTAATTTTTTGCTTGCTTTTGAATTTGCCATAATAAATTTGTTTTGTTTTTTTTAAATCTTAAGTTTTAAAAAAGGGTTAGTAACTAAGTTGATAGAAAATTTTGGGACTAATTTTGATTCTGAGTATTAGCTTCTCCAGTTGATTCAGTACCCATATAATCCTGAACCGTTCTAAATCCGATATAACTCCTCGCAGAATCAGCGTATTCGTAATCTCTGGTACTTACCTGTAGGAAGTAAGCAACATCTTTCCAAGATCCTCCTCGTACAACTTTACGTTTATTTTCATCATCATTGACATTTGGATTCATTGACGATACATACTCGTAAGCTGCAGGATCATAGGACGACTGTACCCACTCAGAAACATTACCCGCCATATTATATAAGTTATAATCATTAGGGTCAAATGTTTTGGCTTCTACAGTATACAAAAAGTTATCTGCTGCATAGTTTCCTCTAAGAGGCTTAAAGTTTGCCAAGAAGCAACCTCTATCATTTAGCGCATATGGGCCTCCCCATGGATACGTAGCTGACTCAAGACCTCCTCTAGCAGCATACTCCCATTCTGCCTCTGTAGGCAGTCTGAAGTAATTCACAAATTCTTTACCTTTCTTCTTTTGAAAAGTATTTTTTTCTATTGTTCTCCAACGGCAGAAGGCTTTAGCTTGTTCCCAAGAAACACCAACTACTGGGTAGTCATCATATGCACTATGCCAAAAATAATCATTATGCATAGGTTCATTATATGAGTAATTAAAATCCTTAATCCATACTGTTGTATCAGGATATACTTGGATCACTTCTTCTTTTACAAAATCTTTTCGCCCTCCTTTTTTGGCACGTGCAGCTGCTTGGATATCCATCCATGTAAATCTAAATTCAAATTTACTTACATCTAAAGTACGTCTACCGTTATAAGATTCTTCAAGCGGGATATACATAGTATCCATAACTTCGGCATAAAACTCATCTGGATAATCATCTACATCCCATTCGATATCCATATCTTTGTTAAGTTTTCTACCTTCATAGCCTGTTGTTCCAGTACCGCTATAGTTATCGTACATGTATTTTTCATAGACTGACATGTTTTCGGTATCTGCATCTAGAAATGCATATTCTCCAATGCCATCATCACCTGGGGCCTTACCTAGTTCATCTGCCATTATCGCAAGTCTCATTCTAATCACAGAATCACGAACCCAAGTTACAAATTGTCTATATTCACTATTAGTAATTTCGGTTTCATCCATATAGAACGAACGAACCGTAACCATTCTTGTAGGGGCATTTGCTAGTGCAGCTTTATCGTCATCCGATTTACCCATAATAAATGAACCTCCGGGGATGAGGGCCATGCCATATGGTTTCTGTGGATGCCATTTTTTTCCTTGTGCTCCTACCAGTTCTCCTCGGTTTCCACCACCACAACTGTAGAGCATTGCTAAAATAGCAAAGAGTGATACAAATTTCTTCATAACGTGTTTTAGGTTAAGATCTTCTAGATTTAAGGACGTAAACCTATTTATTTATTTCCAGAAAAACAATTTTTTTCCAAAAAAAACCTTAAATCGACCTAATAAAAATGTTAAACTTCGTTTTTTTGTTTTGCTTTATACCATCTTTCAGGTATTTCTTGATTACAAGCACGCTCATAATCGTTGTATGTGCAAGGTAATAACGTATGTCTTTTCAATTTATTATTGCCAGATGAAATAAATGGTATTTCTATCCACCATCTTCCAGTCATACTGCTTTTATAAAAAGATAATATTTCGTCTTCTATAGGCACATTATAATGTAGTGTATTTTTCAGGTTTTTAATATTAACTTCTTCGTTAGATCTGTAATTGACTCCCTCTACAAAATACCATATCATCTGAGCGATTAGTAAGGAAGCTGTTTCTTCATTTTTGAAGTTTTTAAATTCATATATTCCAAAACTTTTAACTTTATCACTAATTCCTGCATATCTGGAAATTGCACAAATTTCGCGACCATCAAAACCATTAGGGGAAGCAGCATACCCATTTAAACTTGTAGAATTAATAACTCCCAAATCTACAGAAACAATATCAGCATCTCGCATAATTGGCTCTACAATAGTCACATCTGAAATAACCTCTCCTAAACGATAAGCATCAAAATATAATTTTTCTATCAGATCTATTTCTTCTTGAGTATTAAAATACGTTTGATATCCTATATTACTATAATTAAATAAATTATACGGTTGTTCTACAATGATTTTACCAACAAATGAAGTATTGGTGATCGGCTTAGAAGAATTTCCTAAGTCAAATTTACTATCTACATTAACCAAATTTACCATTCGCTCTAAAATATCGAATGATCTATATTGCGCATAGACTAAATCTTGACTTCCGCCTATAATGATAGGAATAATATTTTTTACTAGTAATGAAGATAATACTTCCTGCACCAAAAAGTAAGTATCACTAACTTCGTTACCTAGAGTGATATCTCCTAAATCTACTATGTTAATACTCCAGTTACCAGGATAAAGCTCGTATAATGATTTACGAATAGCATCAAAATTTAATCTTTCACCCATAAAATTAAGATCATTCCTATTTTCTCGAATACCGAGAATAGCAACATCTATTTTTTCCAGATCTGGTATTCCTCCAGCTGTTGTATGAATTTTAATTTGATTTCCTAATGCATGCTCAGAAAGTAGCTTAGTATGAGTGGTAACTAGATCACTAACTGGCACAAGAAATTCGAAAGACATATATTAATTTATTTCTTTTTAGTGGTCTTTTTTGCAGTTTTCTTTTTTGCTGTAGTTTTTTTCTTGGGAGCATTTTTCTCTATAAGATCTTTTACTTTATCCAGCGTTAATTTTGAAGCATCAACAGTCTTAGGCAGTTCAATTTTAACTTTACCTTTTATAATATTACTACGACCCCATCTGGCTTTTTCAACTCGAATTCCTTCTGCCTCCCAATTATGAATAATCTTATCAATTTCTTTTTGTTTCTTTTCCTCTATAAGTGACACGATATCATCATCAGATAGATTATCAAAATCATATTTTTTATTTACATTGATAAACATTCCATTCCACTTAATAAAGGGTCCAAATCGACCTTTGCCTTTTTGAACAGGAAGATTTTCATATACATAAATTGGAGCATCTGCTTTTTCTTTAGCATCGATTAACTCGATAGCTCTATCCAAAGAGGTATTTAATGGATCTTCTCCTTTTTCTAAAGAAACAAATTTTTCGCCAAAACGCACATAGGGTCCAAAACGACCATTATTGACTATAATAGTTTCTTCTTTATATACACCAAGTTCTTTTGGTAATTGAAACAAATCCATTGCTTCTTCAAAAGTAAGACCACTTAATGTTTGACCAGGAAGCAAACTAGCAAATTTTGGCTTATCTTCGTCATCAGCAGTACCAATTTGCACCATTGGTCCGAATTTACCTAATCGCACGCTAACCACTTTACCTGTGGCTGGATCTTCTCCCAAAATACGCTCTCCTACTTCTCGCTCTGCATTCTGTGATACATCTTCTACTCTTGGATGAAACTCTTGATAAAATTCTTTCATCACATGAGTCCAATCTTCCTTCCCCTCTGCTATTTCATCAAAATCTCGTTCTACTTTTGCTGTGAAGTTATAATCAAGAATTGAAGCAAAATGATTTACCAAAAAATCATTTACAACCATTCCTACATCGGTTGGAATTAATTTCCCTTTATCGCTACCTACTTTTTCAGATAGTTTTTTCTCATTCACAGCATCTCCCGAGAGAATCATCTGGATATAATTACGAACCTCTCCTTCTTTAGTTCCTTTTTCTACGTAGTTTCTATTCTGAATTGTCGAAATCGTAGGTGCATATGTTGATGGTCTTCCTATTCCTAACTCTTCTAGTTTTTTAACCAGTGAAGCTTCTGTATATCGCCCTGGTGCTCTTGTAAATCTTTCTGTTGCAGAAATGTAATTACTAAATAAGTTTTCTTGCACTTTCATTGCAGGAAGGATTCCTTCTTGCTCTTCATCTTCATCATCATTACCTTCTAAGTATACTTTCAGAAAACCTTCAAATTTTATCACCTCTCCATTGGCGGTAAATTGCTCTTTATGTGTATTAGCATTAATCTTTACATTAGTTCTTTCTAATCTAGCATCACTCATTTGGGAAGCAATAGCTCGTTTCCAGATCAACTCATATAAACGTTGCTGATCATAATCAACATGTACACTATGTCTTGAAAAATCGGTAGGACGTATCGCTTCGTGAGCTTCTTGTGCTCCTTTGGATTTTCCTTTGTATTGTCTGGGGTTACTATACTCATTACCATAGGCCGAATCAATTTCTGCCTTTGCTCCATTTTGAGCTTCTACAGATAGATTAACACTATCTGTTCTCATATAAGTAATCAAACCTGCTTCATACAACCGTTGCGCCATCGTCATTGTTTTACTCACAGAGAAGTACAATTTCCTTGAGGCTTCTTGTTGTAACGTTGATGTTGTAAATGGCGGAGCTGGTGATTTTTTTGCTGGTTTTGTAGAAAGATCTGCGACCTTAAATGAAGCTCCAAGATTTTTTTGCAAAAATGCTTCAGCTTCTTCTTTTGTTTTAAAGTTTTTAGGAAGTTTCGCTTTAAAAGATTTACCAGCTTGATTAGAAAACTCTGCATCAATTCTATAAGAAGCTTGAGGTTTAAAACCTAATATATCTCGCTCTCGTTCTACTATCAATCGCACTGAGACCGATTGCACTCTTCCTGCAGATAACCCTCCTTTTACCTTTCGCCATAACACAGGAGACAATTCATACCCTACCAAACGATCCAAAACACGTCTGGCCTGTTGTGCATTTACAAGATTATAATCTATAGAACGAGGATTCTCTATTGCTTTAAGAATAGCATTTTTAGTAATCTCATGAAAAACGATGCGACGTGTTCTGTCTTTTTCTAATTTAAGAGTTTCTGCAAGATGCCATGCAATAGCTTCTCCTTCTCGATCCTCATCACTTGCTAACCATACTAGATCTGCATTCTTAGAAAGATCTTTCAACTTTTTTACGACATCCTTCTTATCCTTAGAAACAATATATTTGGGTTTAAAATCCCCATCAACATCAACTCCTAATTCTTTGGAAGGTAAATCTGCAATATGCCCAAAACTGGATGCAACCGTATACTCTTTTCCAAGAAATTTCTCTATTGTTTTGGCCTTAGCAGGCGACTCCACAATCACTAAATTCTTAGCCATAATCCTTTTAATTTCTGACGACAAAAGTATATCAATTTTTTGATATCAAGATTCTTTATCAAAAAAATTAGTTTAAAAAAACTTACTCCTACACAGGTTCCTACATTTTTAGTTTACAAATAATGTTTCTTTGTTTTCTAATTCATCATCTTCAAAACCTAATGCGTCCTTATATATGAAATAGATTGGCATATAGATAAAAGAAGCTGTAAAAAATATTCCCACAAAACATAATACCATCCCAACTAGTTGAGACAATATAGATGCTACCAATATTAAGCCAATAGAAACACCCCAAAATTTATTACCTAATTTAAAACTACCTTTTATAAGATCTGAAGCACTATACTCAGGATTAAAAGCAAATATTACCACTAACAAATGCAACGGAACCATGACATAAAAAATCGGAAGGTAGCATAACATTATAGCTAAAATAATTATTCCAAATGTTGCTATTGCTAATGCAAATACTTTTCCTAAATATTTCCTTTTAAGAAACATAAAGTATGAGGATGTTTCTGGCAAACCTAAATCAACTTGTTTACAAACTCTATAAAAATGTGCTGTAATCCCAAATTGAAGTGCAGAAGCAACCATAGATATAATCAAGACCAAAATAATAAACACAAACATTAAACCAACAGATAATTCTTCACTAGGATATCCATAGTCACCATACTCTCCATAACTATTTCCGAACCCAGATATGCCTGCAAAAGCAAAGGCAGGAATATACATCACAAAAAATAAAGGAATCATAACCAGTATCGAAATAAGCAAGTGCACAAATCCTTGAAGCCATACTTTTTTAAAAAGCTCGATACTTTTATTAAAAATATCACCAAAATCTATAGGCTTACTGTTTTCTATTTTTTCAAAAAGTGTATTTCTCATTACATCTATAATTATGAATTAAAAAGTTATCAAATATAGATTTTTTAAAAATAACCCCCTGCCACTTTGTCACAAATCGTATTAAAAAGTATCTTTGCACACTATTTGACCCCAATTGATACTGAATTATTTTTTTATGGAGAAGATTATTGACGAAAGCATACAGGGACAGTCACTTGCTCTTGATCAGAGCAAAGAAAATAAACGTAAGCTTTTTATAGAAAGTTACGGCTGCCAAATGAATTTTAGTGATAGTGAAATTGTTGCTTCCATTTTGGCTAAAGAAGGTTTTAACACCACACAGCATCTTGAAGATGCTGATTTGGTGTTGGTAAACACTTGTTCTATACGAGAAAAAGCCGAGCAAACCGTTAGGAAAAGGCTCGAAAAGTATAATGCAGTAAAAAGAATCAATCCAAAAATGAAAGTTGGAGTTCTGGGGTGTATGGCAGAACGTTTGAAAAGTAAATTTCTTGAAGAAGAAAAGATAGTCGATCTTGTTGTTGGACCAGATGCGTATAAAGATCTCCCCAATCTGATTGAAGAAGTGGATGCAGGGCGAAATGCTGTTAATGTTGTTCTCTCTAAAGAGGAAACTTATGGAGATATTGCACCTGTTCGTTTACAAAGTAATGGAGTTTCTGCTTTTGTATCTATTACCCGCGGTTGTGATAACATGTGTACGTTTTGTGTAGTACCATTTACCAGAGGTAGAGAACGCAGTCGCGATCCCCAAAGTATTTTAAAAGAAATAGATGATCTGGTATCCCAAAATTTTAAAGAAATTACTTTATTAGGGCAAAATGTAGATAGTTATTTATGGTATGGTGGTGGTCTGAAAAAAGACTTTCAAAAAGCTAGTGATTTTCAAAAAGCTACAGCAGTAGATTTTGCCAAACTACTGGATATGACAGCTCAAAGATATCCAAAATTACGTATTCGTTTTTCTACATCTAACCCTCAGGACATGACATTAGATGTGATAGAGATTATGGCAAAGCATAAAAATATTTGCAAACATATTCACCTCCCCATACAAAGTGGTAGTGATCGTATTCTTAAGGAAATGAATCGCTTACATACTCGACAAGAGTATATGAATTTGGTTGATAACATTAAACAAATAATCCCAGATTGTGCAATTACTCAAGATATGATTATTGGTTTCCCTACAGAAACAGAAAAAGATCATCAAGATACATTATCGCTATTAGAATATGTAAAATATGAGCATGGGTATATGTATGCTTATTCTGAAAGACCAGGAACACTTGCCGAACGTAAATTAGAAGATAATGTTCCTGAAGATGTAAAAAAACGAAGACTGGCAGAAGTCATTGCATTACAACGAACACACTGTACATATAGACATCAAAGCTATATCGGGCAAACTTTTGAAGTATTAATTGAAAAAGAATCTAAAAAATCTGATCAACATTGGAGTGGAAGAACTACAAAAAATATTGTAGCCATATTTCCAAAAGAAAAATATCAAATTGGTGATTTTGTGATGGTTCGTATTGATGAATGCACCAGCGCAACTTTATTAGGTGAAGCAATTGGATATTCTGACAATACTTAATGATAATTTTATAGACACGCTATTTAAAACAAAAAAACAAACTCCATAAATGGAATCAATTCAAGCCATAAAACAACGATTCGGAATCATAGGAAATGATCCTAAGCTAAACCGTGCCGTAGAAAAAGCGATCCAGGTAGCTCCCACCGATATTTCGGTTTTAGTGACTGGGGAAAGTGGTGTAGGTAAAGAAAGTATTCCTAAAATTATACATTCTCTATCTCATCGAAAACATGGCAAATATATTGCCGTAAACTGCGGAGCAATACCCGAAGGTACAATAGACAGTGAACTTTTTGGTCATGAAAAAGGAGCTTTTACAGGAGCCACACAAACTCGAAATGGTTATTTTGAAGTAGCCAACGGCGGAACGATATTTCTGGACGAAGTAGGAGAATTACCGCTTACTACACAAGTGCGTTTATTAAGAGTATTAGAAAATGGTGAATTTATTAAAGTAGGGTCGTCAAAAGTTCAAAAAACAGATGTTCGTATTGTAGCAGCTACCAACGTTAACATGTTTGATGCTATTAAAAAAGGTAAATTTAGAGAAGATCTTTACTATCGCCTTAGTACAGTAGAAATTCTTTTACCTCCACTTAGAAACCGCAAAGAAGATATTCATTTACTATTCAGAAAATTCGCTTCTGACTTTGCTAGCAAATATAAAATGCCTACAATTCGCTTAAGTGAAGATGCAATTATCCTACTAGAAAAATATCGATGGAGTGGCAATATTAGACAATTGCGCAACATTGCAGAACAAATTTCAGTCCTTGAACAAAACAGAACGATAACAGGAGCTACCTTACATGGGTATCTCCCAAATATTGGAAGTAATTTACCCGCAGTAGTTTCTTTAGATAAAAAAGAAAGTGATTTCAGCAATGAAAGAGAAATATTATATAAAGTTCTTTTTGATATGAAAAGTGATCTTAATGATCTCAAAAAACTAACTATGGAGCTAATGCAAAATGGTAATACACAACAAGTACAAAAAGACAATGAAGGACTAATTCAAAAAATTTATCAGGAGAAGGAAGAAGAAACACATTTTGAAAAACCCACAAGATCGACAACTACCTCTGAAGTTCTCGAAATACCATCTCAAATCCCAATCCAACGACAAGAAGATGATAAGTACCATTTTGCTGAAGAAATTGAAGAAGAAGAAACATTATCGTTGCATGATAAAGAGCTGGAATTGATTAAAAAGTCTTTAGAACGCCATAGAGGTAAACGTAAAGCAGCAGCAGTAGAATTAGGAATTAGTGAACGCACCTTGTACAGAAAAATAAAACAATACGATCTCTAATTTAATTATGAATTCAGAATTATGAATTTTAAAAATAAGCATACCAGAAAATTAATGAAGAAACTAAAACATATCGCAGTTGTATTAGTTACAGTAACCTTGTTTCAGGGATGTGGAGCATACTCCTTTACTGGAACAAATATATCTCCCGAAACAAAAACATTTCAAGTTAATTTTTTTCAAAACCAATCCCCAAGAGTTTTCCCTGGAGCCGACCAAACCTTTACCAATCAGCTACAAGATTTAATCCTTAATCAGACCAATCTTAGTTTATCTACTTCTGGAGGAGACATTATTTATGAAGGAGAAATCGTACAAGATTATGTTTCACCAAATACAGCAACATCAAACATAACAGCTGCTCAAAATAGATTGACTATTGCAATAAACATGAGGTTTTATGACACAAAAGACCCTACTCAAGATTTGGAACAACGTTTTTCTTTTTTCTTTGATTATCCCGCTTCTTCATCAGAAAACACAATAAGAGATCAGGCATTGGATATAATCTTTGAAAGAATCACGCAAGATATGTTTAATGCTACACTTGCCAGATGGTAAAAATAATAGCTATTGCTATCAAAAAATTGAATACTAAATAAAACACATAATTAATAGTAATTGAATATTAAAGAACTGTCATATTTACTTCAAAATCCTGCCCAGTTAAATAAGGAGCAGGCAAAGTCCTTGGAAAAAATCACAAGAGCATTTCCCTATTTTCAATCGGCAAGAACATTGGTATTAAAATCCTTGAAGGATCAGGGAAATTTTAGATATAATCAGGAACTAAAAACTACCGCAGCATATACTACAGATCGCAGTGTGTTATTTGATTTTATCACTTCTGATCTTTTTAAAGAGAGCAACAATTCTGAAGAAGTAAAAAAGAAACCTAAGTCTGACATAACAGTTATCGATCCAGAAGAGATTAAAACACTCCCAAGGATGGCTATGGATGATGCTGTAAGAATGAAAATGAAAGAAGCAGAAGATGTTCTGGATCCTACTTTATTTTCTGAACGAAAAGAAAACAGTACTCTTAAACAAATCAAAATTGCCGAGTCTTCAATTCCTGATGTAACAAAAAAAGATCAACCAAAAAACACTCAAGAAAAAAACAAAACTCCAGAAAAAACTTTGCAAATTGACAAACCTCTAGATTTTAATAAAAAAGAAACACATTCTTTTGCAGAATGGTTAAAATTAACCTCTCTAAATCCGATAGATAGAGATTCTAACCAAGGAATCAAAACTTCAATTTCTGAAAACAAAGAAAAAGAGTCTATAAAATCATTAGGACAAAAACACAAATTCGATCTGATTGATGAGTTTATCGCTAACAATCCTAAGATACAGCCTGCTGCCAAAAATACTCCTGCGCGCAATCTTGCTAAGGAAACCCTAGTTCCTTCAGATGAATTAATGACAGAAACTTTGGCTAGAGTATATTTGGCTCAAAAAAAATATAAAAAAGCAATTCAAGCATATACCATATTAATTTTGAAAAATCCCGAAAAAAGTGGTTTCTTTGCAGACCAAATTCGAGCAATAAAGAAGTTACACGAAAATAAATAATAATATAATGACAACCTTTTCAATATTTTTAATACTAATCGTTATTGTATCTTTCTTACTAGTAATAGTAATTATGGTACAAAACCCTAAAGGAGGTGGATTATCTTCTTCTTTTGGTGGTGGTGGAACACAACAACTAGGAGGTGTAAAAAAGACTACAGACTTCTTAGATAAGAGCACTTGGACATTAGCTACGTTATTGCTAGTATTGATCTTACTATCTAATATAGATTTAATGGGTAGTGGTTCTGTTCCCGAATCAAAAGTTAACACAGAAGATATTCAAGTGGAGGCTCCTGTAACCCCTCCTGTAACAGAAAAAGATGACACTAAATAACATCTTTTTTTAAAAAAACAACAAGAAAAATGTCGACTTGTCATAAAGTCGGCATTTTTTGTTTCAATTTGTCAGTATAATTCTGATGGCATAATTTCTGAAATAAGAAGCATCGAAGATTTCATTTTAATTTTAACAAAAAACAACAAATCATAATGGGAGTAAACATCAAACCTCTTTCAGATCGCGTAGTTGTAGAACCACTTCCTGCTGAAACGCAAACAGCATCGGGATTATTTATTCCTGACTCGGCACAGGAAAAACAACAAAAAGGTAAAGTAGCCGCTGTAGGCGGTGGTAAAAAAGATCACGATATGACTGTTAAAGTTGGAGATACTGTACTTTACGGTAAATACGCTGGTACTGAATTAAAATTAGATGGAAAGGATTATTTAATCATGCGTGAGGATGATATCCTTGCTATCGTATAATAACGTATCAATTTAAAAATCACAAAAAACAAATCCATTACTTTGTTCACCAAATTCTATTAAAATACTATAGAGTTTTTGAATTCTGAACTTTGGATTTTAATTTAAAAAAAAATAATTATGGCAAAAGATATAAAATTTGACATAGAAGCACGTGATGGTATCAAACGTGGTGTAGATGCATTAGCTAATGCAGTAAAAGTAACTTTAGGACCTAAAGGTCGTAATGTAATTATTAGTAAATCTTTTGGTGCTCCTACAGTAACCAAAGATGGTGTTTCTGTAGCTAAAGAAGTAGAGCTTGAAGATGCTCTTGAAAACATGGGAGCACAAATGGTAAAAGAAGTAGCTTCTAAAACTAATGATCTTGCAGGAGATGGTACTACTACTGCAACAGTATTAGCACAAGCTATCGTAAAAGAAGGACTTAAAAATGTAGCAGCTGGTGCAAATCCAATGGATCTTAAACGTGGTATTGATAAGGCTGTAAAAGCAATCACAGAAGATCTTTCAAAACAAACAAAAAAAGTAGGAGATTCTTCTGATAAAATTAAGCAAGTAGCTGCTATTTCTGCTAATAATGATGAAACTATTGGAGATCTTATCGCCAAAGCTTTTGAAAAAGTTGGTAAAGAAGGAGTAATCACTGTAGAGGAAGCAAAAGGAACAGATACTACTGTGGATATCGTAGAAGGAATGCAATTTGACAGAGGATATCTTTCTCCATATTTTGTGACCAACAGTGAAAAAATGACGGCTGATCTGGAAAACCCATATATCTTACTTTATGACAAGAAGATTTCTGCAATGAAAGATTTGCTTCCTGTTTTAGAACCTGTTGCCCAAACTGGAAAACCACTTTTGATCATCGCAGAAGATGTGGATGGAGAAGCACTGGCAACACTTGTAGTAAACAAACTACGAGGGGCACTTAAAATTGCAGCTGTAAAAGCTCCTGGTTTTGGAGACAGACGTAAAGCAATGCTAGAAGATATTGCTATCCTAACAGGAGGTACTGTAATTTCTGAAGAACGTGGTTTTACATTAGAAAACACTACAATAGAACAATTAGGTACTGCAGAAAAAGTAGCTATCGATAAAGACAATACTACTGTAGTTAATGGTGCTGGAGATAACGATTTAATCAAAAACAGAGTAAATCAAATCAAAGCACAAATAGATACTACTACTTCTGATTACGACAAAGAGAAACTACAGGAGCGTTTGGCAAAATTAGCTGGTGGTGTTGCTGTACTATATGTAGGTGCTGCCTCTGAAGTAGAAATGAAAGAAAAGAAAGATCGTGTAGATGATGCACTTCATGCTACTCGTGCTGCTGTAGAAGAAGGTATTGTTGCTGGTGGTGGTGTTGCTCTAGTAAGAGCTAAAGCTGTATTAAGCAAAGTAAAAACTGAAAATGCCGATGAAGCTACTGGTATACAAATCGTAAACCGTGCTATCGAATCACCTCTTAGAATTATAGTTGAAAATGCTGGAGGTGAAGGATCTGTAGTAATTGCTAAGGTACTTGAAGGTAAAGATGATTTTGGTTATGATGCAAAATCTGAAACTTACGTAAATATGCTTAAAGCTGGTATTATCGATCCTAAAAAAGTAACACGTATTGCTCTTGAGAATGCAGCTTCTGTATCTGGTATGATTCTTACTACAGAATGTTCATTAACAGATATTAAAGAAGATACCCCTGCTGCTGGAGGTGGAATGCCACCAATGGGAGGAGGTATGCCAGGAATGATGTAATTCTCTGATAACAGTGAAATTATTTATTTAACAAGTTTGTAAATATAACTACTTACTTGTTGACATAAAATGAAACCATCTCGTTGATTCGGGATGGTTTTTTTTATAGAAGCATTACTCTAATAAACAGGTTTTACCTAATACCGCTTCTGGTTGTAATACTAGTTCTGATTTAAATTTGCTCAATCAAACTTAAATCAAGTAACAATATAGATATCGCAGAATCAAATTGCTTTGATATATACTGCTGTTGAATAATCAGAATTTTGAAATTACTCAAAAACCTGATTGCTATACCAAATGAATTATAAAATGCGATATAATAGGAGCAGCTGCTTTCTTTTCTTATAAAGCTGTAAAACTCTTGCCTAGCAATAGATACAGAAGTTTTTATAATAAAATAAGAGAAGAGATGAACACGTATATTTATTGTGTTTTATAGTTGATTTGGTATTGGTGATTTTACCCATCAAACTACAAAAAAGCCATTTTCTTTTTTTGACATATACCTTATATTAAAATTCAAAAAAGGAAAAATCCCAATTACTTTTGCGTTGGTTTTTATTATGATCAATTGTTAATTTGTGTTAGGTGTATAAACAAACTATAGCTCTAAACGATTTTTTAATCGTATAATTCGTTTTTGATAATTTGAAATATATAAGAAAACTCTTTAACAGATAAACTTAATCACATTTCCAGCTGAAATCTGATATTTCATACTTTGTGTTCCCTTTAAAATTATAATGCCACCATTCTGTTCTTATGGTCTTAAACCCGTATTTCTGCATAGTCTCTTTTAATAGTTTGCGATGCCCAAGTACAGTCGGCGAAAGAGAACGATAAGAATGATGTGCTTCTTTTCCAAAATGATCAAATTTTGTACCCATATCAACATGTCCTCCTCCTGATCTAACTAAAGAGATATCAACTGCTGCTCCTCTATTATGAATTGATCCCCCCTTGGGGTCAGCTACATAACCTGGATTAGGAAAAATCTTCCACATTTTTTTCTGCACACTGTATGGACGATAACAGTCAAAGAATTTTATTCTATATCCCTGCGTAAGTAACTCATTATTTGCTTTTATCAATGCTTCTGCCACCTCTTTTCTAACAAAACATTTGGCACAAGAATACACTTTTTCTTTTAAAAAATTATTAGAGGTAGCATATTTCATATCCAAAATAAATTCATTAGACATACTTTCTATATTCACAAAATCTTTATCATCTGAAGTGACTTCTATACTCGATCCACCGATAAGCATTACTATCGAGTCTTTTTTTCTGAGCATACTCTGTTCAACTTTTTCTCCCCGTAACTGTAGTGTTTTAGATTTCTCTATAAGTGCAATTGTCTGAGCTGTCGGCTCATAACCTATTTTTGCTTCACTACAGGAAAAAAAGAGTACATAAAAAATCAATAAAATTAATTTTCCCTTAATCATATCCTTTTTATTTTATTCCATTTACAACACGAATTAAGTACGTTTTTAGATTTCAATTTCCTATCAAAATCAAGTTTATTATCACACTTGAGTTCTTTAAATATAATTAATAGTTCTATTCTAAGTATTTTCCTACTTCTATAGAATAGAAATATTCTTTTACATTTTTCATAAAAATAACAAGAATTCATCTGTTATTTAAAGATTTTATCTACTCTTCCGCAAACAAGCATTTTATCTCCATAATATGGGTTTCTAATTTCTTTAGAATCTGATAACCAATACCCTCCTTCTCCATTAAATGCCATAGGACAAAACTGCTTATACACTTTACCCGATATGATTTTGGTATTACTTATTCGTTTCTCTACTTCACTACTTAATGCAACAAAAAAATCGCGTTGTTTTTTAATATCTTTAGTTAGCGAAATAAGTTTTGATATTGCTTTAAGCTGAACATTCTCTTCTGAATCTTCTATAATAGCTTCTAATTTTTTTGTTTCTGTTTGTACTATAACACTTTCTGAATTTACCAAAGCTACTTTTATAGAAAGATATAAACTATATATTTCTTGAATCTTCATATCAGAAAACCTGACTTCTGATCTAAAATTTGCCTTATTATTATCAATAATTTCATTTATGTTTTCATCTACTGTAACCAATTCGGGTTTTTTATTTTTATTACAGGATAGGCTTGACAGAATCATAAATGCTATTATTATAAAAAATCTCTCTGTTGTTTTCAAAAATACTATATATAAATTATATTAAAAATGAACCTGATTTCTTTATTATAAAAACGTCAAAAATACGCTATATATCATTAGTATCCGAACTTTTAGAGCTAAGATCACTTTGCTACATAGAAACAAGAATCAAAATATGTTGAGGATTAGATAGCAAAATAAGTACTTCTGTATGGTAATCAGAAAGGTGAAGATATAAATTGCAGAAGTTACACTTTCTAAATATTTATTAATCTAGTTGCATAGTACAACCCAATATTCTTGAGGTCTAATTAATAGTTTGATGATATAGTTTTGAATCCAGAAGAATACTTATATCGAACTCGTCTCAACTTTTTGTTTTTAACCTAAAATGTGTTGAGATTTGACCAGACGAGGCACTTTTTGAAAGTTATAGCAGAGCTACAAGTAACAAAATATGGGCATATTTTCAATCGTTTTTTAGGAAATAGAAAAAATTCAAGATGAGTTCATCATCTATTACAAAAAACTAACTTCAAATAGTAAAGCTATAAATTTGATGACTTCTATACACAAAACAATCCTCACTACATATTTCTTTTTTTAAACAGTATTTTTAACAAAACAATATCACTCTAAACAAGAAATTTTTAGATATTTTTTAGATATTTTTGCCAGAAAAACTATACTATAATGCTTTTTGAAGATTTAAAACCTCAGGTAATTCATATACTCAAAGATAATGATAAGCCTGTTACAGACAGATTATATTTGATTTGTAAACTATTTAAAGACAACATAGATTATTATGATTGGGTTGGCTTTTATTTTAAAAACGAAGATAAAGAAGAATTGAAACTGCACACATACGTTGGTGAAAAGACAGATCATGTTATTATTCCCTTTGGAAAAGGAATTTGCGGTCAGGTAGCTGTTTCTAATGAAAATTTTGTAGTTCCCGATGTACAAGCACAGGACAATTATATTGCTTGCAGTCTTACTGTAAAATCAGAAATAGTGATTCCTTTGTTTAAAAACGGAGAAAATATTGGTCAGATTGACATCGACTCTGAGGTCTCAGATCCATTTACAGAAAAAGACGAAAGGTTTCTAGAATTTGTAAATCAAGAAGTTGCTAAAATCCTTTAATTATTGTTCCTTCGTTGGTACAAACATTAAATCATTTTATATATGAAAATCTTAGTCACAGGGGGATTGGGTTTTATTGGTTCTCACACCGTTGTAGAGTTACAAAACAAAGGGTATGAAGTTGTTATTATTGACAACTGTTCAAACTCATCACCTGATGTGATTAAAGGGATTCGTAACATCACAGGAAAAGACCTTATTTTTGAAAAATTTGACCTTAGAGAAAAAGATAAAATTAAGGAGTTTTTTAAACGTCATAATGATATTGAGGGTGTTATTCATTTTGCAGCATCAAAAGCTGTAGGTGAAAGTGTAGAAAAACCTTTGTTATACTATGAGAATAATGTATCAACTCTGGTTTATATCCTACAACAATTAGCCGATAAAACATCAGCTAGTTTTATTTTTAGTTCTTCTTGTACTGTATATGGGCAAGCAGATGAGTTACCAATCACAGAAGATGCTCCTGTTAAAGTAGCAGAATCGCCTTATGGAAACACAAAACAGATTGGAGAAGAAATCATAAGAGATACCTGCAAAGTATATCCCGCCATAAAAGCTATCGCTCTACGTTATTTTAATCCTATTGGAGCGCATCCTTCGGCAGAAATTGGAGAGCTTCCTATTGGAGTTCCTCAAAACTTGATCCCTTTTATTACGCAAACAGCAATAGGATTAAGAGAACAATTATCGGTATTTGGAGATGACTACCCTACAACAGACGGAACCTGTATTAGGGATTACATTCATGTGGTAGATCTTGCTAAAGCTCATGTAGTGGCATTACAGCGATTACTGGAAGGTAAAAACACATCTAACTATGAAGTATTTAATGTGGGTACAGGAACAGGAAGTTCTGTTCTTGAAGTGATACAATCCTTTGAAAAAGTATCAGACCAAAAATTAAACTATAAAATTGCAGAAAAAAGAGAAGGTGATATCACAGCAGCCTATGCCGATACTACTAAAGCAAATAATGAATTAGGATGGAGTGCAAAAAGTAGTTTGGATGACTCTCTTAGTTCTGCCTGGAAATGGGAACAAAAGATTAGAAGCTAGAAATAAAAAATCAGAACTGGTATATAAAAAAAACCTGAAGAGTTTATTTCTTCAGGTTTTTTTATTTTTTATATTTATTAATCTTCTAGTAAAATTTAGATCTTTTATCTTCTATTTCTGCTGCCTCTTTAAGTGCTTCAAAAACTTTAGCATTAACAGCTCCTTCTTGATTTTTAGAAGCTTGTGATGCATAACTCATATATGTATCTAAACCATTAGCTGGAGTTTTTTTAGTTACTTCTATAACATATACTCCATTACTTCCAATGATAGGGTTAGATATTTTTCCAGATTCTATAGCAAAGGCTGTTCCCACCACTTTTGGTTCGGTTCCTGCCCCGCTTATAGTTGGTGTTTTCATAGATAGTGCAGAGGCTGTTTTTACCGTTTGCCCTTGATTTTGAGCAATGGCGTCAAGTGTATTACCAGAAATTTTATTTTTTAATTTTTCTGCCTTCTTTTTATTGACTAAAATTGGTTTTATGGTTGAGCTTGCATCTTCCACTTTCAATAATCCCTCATCTTCTTTTTCGGTTAATTGAACTACTGCATAACCTTCAGGAATATCAAAACGTTTTACTTCACCTATTTTAGAATCCTCATTAAAAGCCCATTGTACAATTGCTCTTCTAGCTCCTAACCCAGGGATGTTTTCGTCTAATTCCTTGATTTTATTTACTGGTCGTACCTCTAATTTATTTTCTTTAGAAACTTCCTCAAAGCTTTTATCTTTTGTTGAAATCTGAAATTTTGTTGTTTCAACAAAAATAGCATTAGTTGTTTTTTCACTTGGCTCAACTTTTTGAGCTATTGTAGCTAATTTTATTACTTTTTGTTTATTTTTTTGGTCTTCAATACTTATAATATGATATCCAAATTGTGTTTCTACAATCCCCTGATCACCGATTTTGTTTTCAAAACAATATTCATCAAAGGCTGGAACCATTCTGCCAGGAGAGAAATATCCAAGATCACCTCCTTTATCTTTATTAGAATTATCAGCAGAGAATTGGGTAGCCAGAGCAGAAAATTTTGTTTTATCTGCTTGGGTTACTGCAATAATACTATCTGCTAAGGTTTTTGCTTCTTCTTTGGTTCGTTTTATATCACCCGCAGTGCTTAATCCAGCCCAAGAAACCAAAATATGGCTTGCTTTAACAGAGTCTGGCATTTGCTTTTGCGCAACTACTTTTGAAATTTTAATATAATCCCTATCTTCATACGGTCCAAACACATCTCCTATATCAAGATTATAAAGAGTATCTGCTACTGTAACTGGTAAATCCTTTTTGAATTTAAAAACATCGTCAAATTTTATAGCAGAATTTTGATTTACAAATTCTTCTGCATTCTTTACATCAATGTTTCTAAATCCTAAAATCGAGTCATTTGTTTTGGTTGTTTCATTAAATTCTACATTATCATCTAATAGCTTAGTAACTTTAGCTTCAATTTCATTTATATCCTCTTGGCTTGCTTTTTCATTAAATAATACATACTGTATACTTCTTGAAGCTTCTGCTTTATATTGGTTTGCATGTGCATCAATATACGCCTTGATCTCTGCATCAGTTACTTTAACTTCTGTATCCTCAATACTAGAAAATGGTAGCTGTACATATTTGATATCTACATTATCGTTTTCCATTTTATAGGAGAGTTCTCCTTCTTTTAATGTAGCTCCTACACCAGCTTTAACCATATTAAGATAGGTTTGCTCTCTAGCTCCTTTACTTACAGAAATTTCAAAATCTAACCATTGTTGGTATGCTTGTGGTGAGGTTTCTTTTACATTAGCAACATACTCTTGCATTTTGGCTTTATCATAAACTCCTGCTTCATTCAGAAAAGTAGGGTTACTTGCTAATGATTCTTCTAATAATCGATTTACCTGATCTTCTCCTACTCTAATATTTAGCTCTTCAAGTTGCTCTTCAAAAACTGCTTCTCGTAGTTCTTGATTCCATACATAATTTACTGCTTGAATATTTGATGTTCCTCCACCAAAATTTCTTGATGCCAATTCAACTTTTCTAGCAAAGTCAGTTCGATCAATATCTTTTCCGTTTATTGTTGCAATCGTATTTTCAGCTTTCTGAGAAATGGCTCCTCCATTACGGATCAAATCTGCTAACACAAAAGAAAAAAGTGCTAATGCAATGATTACAATTAGAAAGACCGAACGCTGTCTGATTTTATTTAAAACTGCCATGGTGTATTATAATTTATTCAAAATATAGTGGGCGAAAATACCATTTTATTGTAATAATACCAATTAAAAAACTGAAAGTCTTATGAAGTTTTAGCTCTTTTGGTTTTCACTATAGAATAGTCCGGTTTTTACATACTTTAATTACTGAATACGCTTGGCAATTATAATCTCTTAAAAGCATGCTTAAACTCTTTGCTTCCTGAAAACCATTATTTTATGGTTCTATACTTTCAGTTTACATTGTACTTAAACATGTTTTAATGAAAAATGTTCTTTTTTATTAAAAATTTCTTTTTAATTGCTCTGTAGTGATAATTCTATGCAAAGAACTCATCGTGATATTAATCTTCTGGTATCACATTTAATTCTACAATCTCGATTTTGGTATTAGATGTTTCTATAATTTTAATTTTGAAACCTTCTATTTTCACCTCATCTCCTTGCTGAGGAATTTCTTCAGTATGATTTACAATCATTCCTCCCAGTGTTTCATAATTTTCATCTTCGGGAAGGTCTAATTTATAAGATTCGTTGATATGATCTACTTCTATTCTTGCAGAAAACCGATATTCATTTTCTGACAATTGTTCTTCGATGAGTTCTACAGAATCGTGTTCATCTTCAATTTCGCCAAAAAGTTCTTCTACAATATCTTCTACAGTAATAATGCCACTGGTACCTCCATACTCATCGATTACTACAGCTATACTTTTATGTTTTTTAGTCAAAAGGTTTAATACATCTTTAACAAACATTGTTTCTGGAACAAAAACCACTGGAAGAAGAATTGCTCTTAGCGATTTAGGTTTTTTAAATAACTCAAAAGAGTGTACATATCCAATAATATCATCTACAGTATTATTGTAAACAATTATTTTTGACAAGCCTGTATCTGTAAACAGAGTACTTACTTCTTCAATTGATTGTGATTTTTCGACCCCTACTATCTCTGTCCTAGGAATCATTACCTCTCTTGATTTTACGTCTGAAAAGTCTAGAGCATTCTGAAAAATCTGAATTTCACTATCGATCTCGTCATGTTCCTCAATAGTTTCCATTTGCTCATTTATATAATCTCCCAATTCTGTTTTACTAAAAGCAAGTTGAACTTGATCTCCATCTGTTTTCAAAAACTTTTTTAAGACAAAATCAGAAACCCAAATTATAAATGACGAAATAGGAGAAAATATAACATAAAAAACATATGCTGGGAATGAAAACGCTTTTAGTAGTGTATTGGCATAGATTTGAAAAAATACTTTGGGTAAAAACTCTGCTGTAATTAGAATTACTAGAGTCGAAATAGCTGTTTGCAATAATAATGTAATGCTACCAGCTATTTGAGAAAAATATCCCGCTATAATTTCCATTAATATTTCTCCCATATAAAATCCATATATGACCAATGCTACATTATTACCAACAAGCATTGTCGCTATAAATTTGGAAGGTTTTTTTGTTAACTGGGTTAGGATATTTGAGATAAAGCCGCCTTGTTTTTTCTCGATCTCTATATGTATTTTATTAGAAGAAACATAGGCAATTTCCATTCCTGAAAAAAAAGCTGAAAGAATAAGGGAAAGGATAATAACAATGATATGTAATTCCATGAATTAGTCTTTGTTATTAGCTTCGAATCGTTTTCTAAAGTTTCTTTTAAAGAAAAACATAAAGATTGCGGCAATAGCAAAAATCATATAAAGGATACTTCTTTCACCTTCTTGCCTCCACTCTACGTATGCTTCATAAATAAAAAAAAACATTATCGCCAAATAAGCGTATTCAAAAAATCTAAATACTTTCATCATAGTGTTGGATTACTCATCTATAAACATTATTCCATCATTTATTCTTGAATTCAAGATAGTAAAATCTTGATTAGCATCAAAGCCATCTGCTTCATTAATTGTTCCATCTGGCAAATAACTTTTATAGGATTGATCTGTAAATATCCAATTAATATTTTGATCCCAATATAATTGTTTAGCTCGTAAATGAGTACTGTCTGCCGTTTGTATATCTACATTGCCTCTCATATCAATTAAGCCTGTTTTTTGGTAAGAAATTGCATAATCTGAAGTTATTACACTTACTTTTCCTTCTTTATCAATAATGTCTAATACGATACCTTCTGGAAATTCGTGGTACACAAAAGATTTGTTTGAATAATCCAATACTTTTGATGTTTTAAGTATTGCTGTAAGTCTTCCTGAATCTGTATATTTAAGGTTGATCTCATAGGCCTCTGCGATGGGAGCATCTTCCAGAATTAAATATTTCTGGTCATTTTTTTTTGTTGATTGGCATGAAAAAAACATTGTCACAACGAATGCTGTGACAATGTTTACTAATAATATATATACTTTTTTATACTGCATTATAATTTTGGCACTCTAACCGTTTCGCCAATCCAACATCCTATACTTACAGATTTTTTTTCTGGATTATTAAAAATATCTGTTTTTGTTGGTGCTTTTGCATGATAGTTAGCTGCAAATTTATTTGCTGTAGATTTTAAACTTGGATCTACTCTTCCTGCTCTTCGCGCATAGTTTTCTGCCAACCAATACACTGCTCTTTTACTAAACACATCGGCTCCACAACCATTAGCACTACCAGCTATCATACTAGCAATTCTAAGATAGCATACTCCCATAGAAGGTCTTTGCTTAAGTACTTTTCTATAATAAGATCTTGCTTTTCCTTTTGCTCCTTGCTTTTTAAGCATTTCTGCAATCTTAAAGTACACTTTAGCCTTATCTCTAGGTTTTTCTTCCATTTCCGCAGCTTGATCATAATATTTTCTTGCTGTAGTCATTTTTTTATCTTTTTGCGCTAAAATTCCTAAATAATATGCTGTCTTTGCTGATGGTTCTGCTTTGTGTAAAGCTTCTACCAGTTTAAAAAATAACGGATCATCTGTACATTCTTTAGAGGACATTCTTCCTGCTGCACTTTTTAACCAGTTTACATCTGTTTTTTTAGACTCATACTGCCCACTATATAAAGGGATTAAGTTTTTACAATCTGCTAATTCTCCAAGTTTCTGGTTAATCCCTGCTTTAATTTTACTAAAGGCAGATAAATTAATTCCAGAATTTTTTAGTTTTCTTTTTTCTTTCGATGATAATGCTGTTCCTGCTGCTTCTTTATCTGTTAATTCTGCAATAATTTTTGCCAATCTACTTTCTTCATCTTCTATCTTTTCTGTAATATCATCATACAAATCAAAAATCCCTTGAAGTTCTTTTTTTCCTTCACCATGAAGATCAACAAAAAGAGAAAAATAGGTATATAATTTCTTAGGTCTTTTAAAATTTGCCTTATCATTTTTGTATGCCTTATCAAACTCTGCAAACTGGCTTTCTTTGGTACCAATTTTGTTATCATACATTAACTGACCTATATCAGAATGCATATCTCCAATTTTGGTTTTTGCAGGAAAATATTGAAACCGCTCTTTCCATAATGTAATAATTTCATTTGCATGAGTTGTTTTTGCTGCCCCAGTTGCTTTTTTATATTTAGAGACTAATAATTTTTGTCCAAATTGATATGTTGCAAGACTATATGTAGGACATTCTTTTCTCACTTTCCACAAAGGCTTTTCAGCAGCGACATAATTTTTTACCTTGGCATGCTCATAAGCAATAGATGCTGTAGTTGCACAGTCTGTAGCCTGAGCACTTACTTTTGTAGTACTTAAAACTAACCCTGTCGCTATTATAAATAAAACTTTAGTATTCATAGCTGTAGTAATTATTTTATTTTTTTAATTAAATTTTATTTTCCTGAACCATTTATCATTTAATGATAAACTTAAGGAGATATTAAAAAACTCTTCTTTAACCAGTCCAAAATTTGATGTTCCTCGTTGACCATACTCAAAGCTGATATTTGTATTTGAGAACAATCTACCAACTGGTAAACCTACTCCAAAAGATATGCCAAACTCATCAATCGAAGTGTTATTGATATTTAACCCTGTCTCTTCATAACGAAACCCTGCGCGGTATACAATCCGATTAAAATAGCTTGTTAATGAATTGTAATTAGGAATATAATACCCTCCTGCCTTGAATTTTGAGGCATTCTCATACAAAACATTATCCTGATTAGATATAAGATTAGTATATTTACCAAAATCGACGTACATATATTCTGCTCCCACAAACCATTTTTTGCTCTCCCCAATCCCAGTACCAAATTTAAATTCGGCTGGAAGATCTATTTCTTTATCTTCTACAGCAATATCTTGTCTTTCTACAACTCCTTCTCTACCACTATTATTATCAATAACAATAGTAGCACGTTCCCTTCTAGTATCTGCTGTTAATTCAAAAGAAGGTGTTGATACTACAGAAGCAACTAATTCTAGTTTCTCGGTGATCATGGTTTTATATGTTACTCCAAGAGATAAGCTAAAAGATGATAAATTCGAGCTATTTATTTCTCTTGTAGCATATTGAAGGCCTGGTTGTCTTACTATTACTTTATTTTCAACATTTCCAAAGTTATAATTTAAATCTAGACCTAAACTCAAATTCTTGTTAACTTTAAACCCTGTTGCCAAAAAGACCTTATTTAATCCCCCAGTCCCCGTGAATCTATGTTCATTTTCAGTATTTTCATTAGTATTGAGTTCATATCCTACAGAGGTAAGAGGTATCACACCAAAGCCAAAGCCAAATTTACCAGCAGGAATACCAATAGCCAAATAATCTAATGAGGCATTCTCCCCAGAAGATGAATCATTGGTATTACTAATCTTATATCTACGATATGATGTTCCTACGGTATACGTTGTAAGTCTCAATTCGCTATAAGATGCTGGATTTTGAAGATTTAAATGAATACTATCTGTATACATACTCAATCCCCCCATCGATCTGTTTTCTACTGTTCCTTTGAACTTTGATATCCCTATTCCATAAAAAGAATATGGAGATGAAGTTCCTTCTTGAGCGTAAGATATTATGGTAATATGTACCAATATAATTACTAAAATCTTCTTTATCATTTATTATTATTAAAAGCTAAAATGTGGTTTAATCCCTCTAATAAAAAATTAGAAGTGGCAAATATGCCATTTTTTAATCTTTTAGACAAAAAATGTGCATCTCCGCCGGTTAAAATAACTGTTAAATCAGGGTAAATGTTGCAATATTCTTCAATTATACTATTAATTTCATGAATAATTCCAAAAACTACTCCCGAATGTATAGCTTCTTTGGTACTTGTTCCTATATGATTTTTGGGGGCAGCGATTTCCAACAATGGTAGTTTTGCTGTAAAATTATGTAAACTCTCATATCTCAATCGCATTCCTGGTCCTATTGCTCCACCAAGATACTCTTCTTTTTTATTTTTAAAATCATACGTTATACAAGTTCCTGCATCAATTATTAATGTATCTTTATTAGGGAACTGATCTACTGCTGCAGCTACCAGAGCCAATCTATCGATTCCTAATGTAGTTGGAGTTTTATATAAGTTTTTGAATGGCATTTCTACCAAATGATCTAATACAATTGTGTTAGATATTTTTTTTACAAATGTCATATCCTCTTCTGCTATGCAGGACACCGAAGATACTATGGTATCTGTAATCAAAGGGTATTTTTCTTTGATTTTTTGTATTATCTGACTGAAATCATGTTGTTTAATCGTATTTTTATAGATAATTTTTGATGCTTCAAAAACTCCTATTTTAGTATATGTATTCCCTACATCAATTATGAGATTCATACTTTAATTTGTAAGTTGTAAAAGTACAAAACGATTTTTTTAATTTTTTCTTTTGAGTATTAAAAAAAGCATTCTATATTTGCATCCGCTTACAGCAAGGTGCCTTAGCTCAGTTGGTAGAGCAAAGGACTGAAAATCCTTGTGTCCCTGGTTCGATTCCTGGAGGCACCACACCTTAAAAGCAGAACCCTTGATAGTCAAATGATTGTCAAGGGTTATTTTATATACGTTGTAAAACACGTTTTAAAAAATTCTTCTAAAAAGATTGATTATCAAAAGAGTACCACACA
>CAKMZM010000017.1:0-28644 GCA_929200365.1 uncultured Flavobacteriaceae bacterium
TACCCCAAAACCTTTATTATCAGTAGTTTGAAGCATATTTATTGTAACAAAATGCTGCTTTGTTTTTTTATAACTACAGAATAATAGTATTTTTAATTGCAGATAAAGTCTCTTTATTTATATAGAGATATTAAAAAATATCATTTCGGTGAAGACCAGAATCTAATTAATACCAAGCATAACTAAAAAAACAACTTAATTAATTTTTTCTGGTAACCACCAGTATCACAACAAACACCTTAATAAACCTTACAACATGGAAAGAAAAACCAACCTTATCGGATACCCCATTGTTATTATTATTACTGCAATACTTACTTTTTTGGTCAGTACATGTGATAGCCCAACGGTTATTGTAGACCAAGGACCTTATCCGCCGGATGGTCCGCCAGAAGAAGTTTTAAGTTTTGGTGAGATAATTAAATTTTACGAGAATTATACAGAGCTAGAATCTCTTATCGAAGACCATACCAGAAGAAGAATTTCTGACTCTACGTTCATAGCACCAAGATCTGTCTCGTTTGATTATCAAGAACTGAAAAACTATTTAGCATTTATCGAAAAAAATGCAGAAGATGCTAAAATCAAAATATCTAGTTTACGATTCCATTTTGGAAAATATAATAATGTTAACGATAAAAACAAAGCTTATAGACAAACCTTATTTTATAATCCAACTTTTAAGTATAAAGTTCAAGGAAAAACACTAGAATTATCCTACGCAATACAAAGAAATGGTGATAAAATCAGTGCAGTACCTTTACAAGAAGTTTTAGATTCAATTATTGGCCCTCAAAAACGGGTTCAAAAATCAATTAATAAAGCATCTGTATTATCTTTTTCATTTAACAACACTATATATTATGGTGCAGAATCTCAAGCAGGAAATAGAGGGCAAATAAATCCTCCTCCTAAAAGCAGTAGTATACAATAAATTAGCTACGATAATCTATGGATATTGAGTCACTATATTTTTTACGAAATTTTTCAACTTTATTTTTAGAGCTTGTAACTGCAATAATTGCAACTTTATATTATTCTAAATATAGTAACTCTATCCTTAAATATTTTCTTATTTATCTATGGATTACTGTTATGTTCGAATATTTGGGTTATTTTCTAGTGGATTATTTTCATTTGATTAAAAATAATAGTTGGCTATTCAACCTATATTCTCTTTTAAATTTTACCTATTTATTTTTCTTGTATTGGAAAGTCATTAAGAACAAAAAAAAGAAACAAGTTATAAAGTATTCTTATTTTACATATATTCTAGCTTTAATAATAAGTGCTTTTTTCGAGAATTATCTCATACAATTACAAACCATTCCATATATTGTAGGATCAAGCCTATTAATTCTAGCAATAATATTCTATTTTATTGAGATTTTAGCTAGTGAAAAAGTATTATATGTTAGAAAAAATCTTTTGTTCTGGATTAGTGTTGGTCTTTTGTTATTTCATGTAGGAGGTATCCCTTTTACCATATCATTTAATTATTATGTCGATGCGGGCGGATTCAATACTTTGTTCTCAATAAATTACGTCCTAATTATTATATTAAACCTTTGCTATATTATCGGTTTTATATGGAGCAGCAAGAAACTGTTATACTGATTGCCAGTTGCATACTTATTATGCTAATTGTAATTATCATTTCTCTCTTTTTGATCTTTCAAAAAAGGAAGAACAGTCTTTTGTTACAACAAAAGGAATCCGAGAAAAAGTTTGAAAAAGCTATTGCCGAGACTCAAATTGAGATTAGAGAAGAAACCTTGCGTAATATTAGCTGGGAGTTACACGATAATATTGGCCAGCTACTCACGCTGGCCAAAATACAAGTCAATATAGCACAGGATGACCCTAGAAAACTAGAAGAAGTAACCGAGACTATAACCAAAAGTCTTACAGAACTACGATCGTTATCAAAGTTGATCAACCCAGATACTATAAAAAGCTTAAGCCTTACAGAAGCTATAACTTTAGAAATAGAACGATTTAATCGTATGCAGTTTATTAAAGCTGCGATCACCAGTAATGAAGAAATAGAAGTACTGGATGATAAGGCAGAGATTATCATCTTTAGGATATTACAAGAATTCTTTACCAATACCATTAAACATTCTAAAGCTTCAAGTTTAGATGTTGATGTACATTATGATAAAGATAAACTAGTAATCCATGCAAAAGATGATGGAGTTGGTTTTGATCAAATAAATGCTCCTATCAAACGAGGGATCGGATTAAGTAATATGCAAAACAGAGCGAAATTAATCAATGCCGATGTACAAATAACATCACAAAAGGGAAAAGGAACAGCAATAATACTAATGTATCCTTATAAAAAAGAAAGTTTGGTCATATTAGATAATGAAGATGACTAACTTTGTATAAAGAATTATTCACACAAATAATACGTATTATAACTCATGAAATACTCAGTAGTAATTGTAGAAGACCATATTTTACTATCCCAGGCACTATCTGGGTTGGTTAATGGGTTTGCTAAATTTAAAATTCTATACATCTGCAAAAATGGTAAAGAAGTACTTACCCGATTTAAAGATCCTAAAAACATTCCTGATATTGTACTTATGGATATTAATATGCCTATTATGAATGGGATTGAAACAACGGCTATATTAAAAGAGGAATACCCCCAAGTTAAGGTATTAGCCCTTTCTGTAGAAGAAGATGAAAATACGATTCTTAAAATGCTTAGAGCGGGTGCAAAAGGATATCTTTTAAAAGATACTGAAAAAAGTATTCTCGAAAATGCCCTTATACAAGTACAGGAAACTGGTTTTTACCACACAAAAAATGTAACCAATTTATTGCTGGGTTCCCTAAACCCAAAAAAAGAGAACAATGTAGCACTCAAAGATCGAGAGGTAGAATTTATTAAACACGCCTGCACAGAGAAAACATATAAAGAAATTGCAAGCGATATGTGTTTAAGCCCAAAAACAATCGAAGGATACCGAGATTCCATTTTTGAAAAACTGAACCTAAAAAACAGAACAGGTTTGGTGATTTATGCCATTAAAAACAAACTGTTTGTGCCTTAATATTTGCTATATATTTTCTGAAAATATTTTAAAACTCAAATCTGAAAAGCATTTTTTTAACAAACTCAATGAGACAAAACCATTTTAAATCTCACTTAAAACATACAACACCTCTTGGTTTATGTCTTAAAAAAACTCGTTTATTATATATTATAACTACTTTTGATCCGTTTATTGATTATAGCAAAAAATAAAATCATCACAATTATGGTTTTATAACATCTTTGTTAAATAAACTAACCATCTTATACTTCTTTTAAAAACAGTGTTTTTTTTGTTTATTTTTGTGAGTAGAAGAACATTGATAATTTTTTATGCTAAAACAACAATTAAATTTTAAGCTTTCTCAAAAACTCTCTCCACAGCAGATTCAACTCATGAAGTTGATTCAACTTCCTACGCAAGCATTCGAACAACGTTTGAAGCAAGAAATGGAAGAAAACCCTGCTCTGGATAGTGGAAAAGATAAAGCAGATGAATTTGAGGATGCATTTAGTAATGAAAACGCTACAGAAGAGGATTTTGGAACCGAAAAAATAGAGGTAGACATCAATGTTGACGAATACCTGAGTGATGATGAGATTCCTAGTTATAGATTAAGCTCTAATAATTATAGTACCGATGATGAAGAAAAAAGTGTTCCTTATGCTTCTGGAACATCATTTCATCAACATTTGGTTAACCAATTAAATACGTATCGGCTTAATGATGAAGAAAGAGAAATAGCAGAATTTCTTGTCGGCAGTGTTGATGAAAGTGGTTATATAAGACGATCTCTATCAGATATTTTAGATGATTTGGCTTTTACACAAAATGTATATACTACCGAAGAACAAATAGAAAACATCTTACAAATTGTTCATCAGCTAGACCCTGCTGGTGTTGGCGCTCGCAATTTGCAAGAATGTCTTTGGATTCAACTGGATAGAAAAGAAACTACCATCCCCATAAAATTAGCCTCGGAAATTCTAAAAAAAGCATTTGATCATTTTAGCAAAAAGCATTATGATAAACTTTTAGTGAAATTTGATATTACTGAAGAACTACTAAAAGAAGCCATTGAAGAAATTGAACACCTTAATCCTAAACCCGGAGGAGCCTATGCAGGGAATAATCGTTTGGTTGAACATGTGGTTCCTGATTTTACAATCAGAATTGTAGATGGCGAGCTTGAACTAACTTTAAATGGTCGTAATGCTCCAGAGCTTCATGTTTCGAGAGAATACAATAACATGCTTCAGGGATATAAAGCCAGTAAAGAAAAATCTAAATCACAAAAAGATGCTGTTTTGTTTATCAAACAAAAATTAGATGCTGCAAAATGGTTTATCGAAGCTGTAAAACAAAGGCAGCAAACACTTTTTATTACAATGAGTGCAATAATGCATTATCAAAAAAGTTATTTCCTTAGTGGAGACGAACGCAACCTTAAACCAATGATCCTAAAGGATATTGCAGATGAGATTTCTATGGATGTAAGTACCGTATCAAGAGTAGCAAACAGTAAATATGTAGATACTCCTTACGGAACAAAACTTATCAAAGAGTTCTTTTCTGAATCGATGACTAATGATCAGGGTGAAGAAGTTTCTACCAGAGAGATTAAAAAAATACTGGAAATTACTATAGGTGAAGAAGACAAGAAAAAACCTCTTACAGATGAGAAACTTGCCAAAATCCTTAAAGAGAAAGGATATCCTATAGCCAGAAGAACTGTAGCCAAGTACAGGGAGCAATTAGACATTCCTGTTGCTAGATTACGAAAGAAAATTTAATGAATTTTTTTCTTAGAAGTATTTCTTATATTTTACATCCAGTATTGATGCCTCTTTTGGGTGCCATAATTTATTTTAGTATTGCTCCTAGATTTATTCCTTCCGAAATCATTAAGGCCAAAATCTTTGCGTTAATTATACTCACTATTCTAATACCCTTTGTATTATTCTTTTTATTAAAAAACACAGGAATCATTACTTCTATACATCTCGAAAACGTAAAACAACGTAAAATCCCACTATTGCTACAATCTATTTTACTTATAGTGGTTATCAAAATGGTTATTGATGTATATCATTATCCAGAGTTATATTTTTTCTTTTTAGGAATTCTGTTTTCGTCGTTAAGCGCAATTTTTATGGTATTATTTAACATAAAAGCAAGTTTGCATATGATTGGAGTAAGTGGGATCGCCATGTTTACCATAGCATTGAGTATTCATTTTGGGCTGAATTTAACCATCCTAATTGCCATTCTGATGATTTTTAATGGACTAGTAGCGACATCTCGATTGCATTGCAAAGCACATAGCAATCTGGAGCTAATTCTAGGGTTTTTAATAGGAATAATTCCACAGCTTACATTAGCAAATTTCTGGTTATAAAATATAAAACATCAATCCTATTTTTGCAGTATTCAACCCAACAGATTCCCCCTGAATCATAGCATTATCATTAAACAAGGTATTCAAACTATAGTAGAAATAAAAGTTGAAAGTATTCCATCCAAAAGTAAACGTTGCTCCAACCCTCCATCGATTTAATTCATCCAAATTTGCTTGTCTTACTCGATTTCCTGGCTGTTTAAAATTAGAATTAAAAGAAAATAAATACCCCATTTTAATGCCAGCATATATTCTGTAAAATTTATGTGTCTCAGGAGTAGATGTACGCCACCTTAACTCAAAAGGAGCTTCTACCAAATGTTTTAAAAATCGATTAGTGCTGTAATTGACCCCTTCTAAAGTACTAAATATGCTTTGTCCTGTATGTGCTTCCTTCCCAATAAATAAATCTTGATTATATACATTTAACGAATAGCCTATCCCCAAACCTATAGCAACATTACGCCTTTTATTAATTGGCATATCTCGCATAAATCCTAAATGCAATCCTCCTGAAAAACCAGATTGACTCACGCCTCTAGGTTTATTAAACAATAGGTTAAATGTTATGCCAAGATAAAACTGATCTTCTCTATATAAAGAATCTAATATTATTTTATGGTCAGAATCCTGTTCAGTTTCCTGTCCCGAAGAAAGAAATACAAACAAATAACATATAATAAATACAAATAGTCTTTTCATATTAGATTACTAAAATAAATCTATTTCTTCAGAAATAAGAGAAACTTCGTAAAAACAAAAAAAAATCATACAAAATTTTGCTTTATCACTTTGGAAGGTTAGATATTGATGCTACAAAATGATAGATCATAGCTTATACAAAACTAATAACAATTGTTGTTCTATTTTTTGGAAATAGTGGAAAGGATAATACTAAAAAATCCTGCCCAAAGGCAGGATTTATAATATCATTTAGACATATACATTAACGCTACAATAATAATTTTATATTACTTAAAATTATCTGCGGCATTACCAGATTTGGTGGTATAATTAATCTTTAATGCCTGAACTTCTCTTAATTCTTTTTTGATATCACCTACAAGACCCATATTGGTCTTTCCATCTATTTTAAGAGCTGTAATTAAATACGGAATTTCTTCCTCTCTTTTTGCTGCTCTTTCGGCCAATACAAATGCTTTTACTTCACTTACATCAGCAAATTTATCATTAAGCTGGATTCTAGCTTGACTACCTGCGCTTGCACGATATCTTGAGCTAGGTTTTCCTGCATAAATATACATTACTAGATTTTTTTTATCTAATTTTTCTATTTGATCTGCGACAGGTAATCTATTTTCTATCATTAGCGTATTTTTACGCATCACTGTTGCAACCATAAAGAAAAATAATAACATAAATACAATATCTGGTAATGATGCCGTAGAAACGGGAGGTAATTCACCACTCTTTTTCTTTTTAAATTTAGACATAAGAATTCTGTTTTATGTTATTTCTATTTTTTAGGCTCGGCTTCTGAAAGTTTTTCAGGGAACAAAAATTGTACTTTTTTGATATCTTCTTTAAGTTTAGTCTTACTTCCAGGATAATTTACATCTTTAAAATCTGCTTCCATTTGCACAAAAGTTTTACCAAAAAGACGTTGTGCTTCTCTATTACGCAATGTAGTATACGCTGCTACCAATTCATTTTGAACGGCAATATAAGTTTGATAATTTGTCTCTCTATTATTATTTAAAGATATAACTGCTTTAGTTGGATTATCTGAAGAAGAAGGATCTCTAGCTCCTTGACAGTAACTACATGCTTCTTCTCCTCTTCCTCCACCATTATCCAAAAATTTAATAGCAGCTTCTCTCAGATCTTTTAATTCCATAGGAACTTCTTCTACTAATAAATCATTGTTCTTATTCAGTTCTACCACAAAAATATTCTTTTGCTTAAGAACTGGTGGATCTATTTCTTCCTCTTGAGGAGGAGGGAGTTTACGACTAATACCTGTATCGGTTTCGATAGTGGTAGTAACCAAGAAAAATATAAGAAGCAAAAATGCAATATCTGCCATAGACCCTGCATTAACTTCTGGTGCTGCTCTTCTTGCCATAATTATTTACTTAATTAGTTTCTTAATACCAGAAAAGAACATCAACCCAACTGCAATGGCAGCCAAAAAGTAAAATGTATACAATCCTGCTCCTACCCATTTCGATTCACTTACAGAAAGTACTTCTCCATCGTTTAAAGGTGCTTCTACTCCATCTGCTACAACAAAACCTACACCTACAACAATAAGGAAAGCAATAATCCCTATTACAGTATTTTTTAGACCTCCTGGATTTTTGGCTAAAGAAGAGAAAACAGCTATCAAAGTAACAGCTATTACCCCTATAAAGATAATAAGTGTAAGAGTATACAATGGGTTTACCAAAGATGTTGCTTCTTTTAAAACATCCATTGCTCCTCCTTCTTTAACAAAGTCTTTCGTTTCTGTAACACCATATTTATCCATAAGACCATCAAAGTTATTGTTCATTAAGAACAACAAAATTCCTCCTATAACGCCTATAGCCAGTATAAAATATGATAATATTTTTGAAATTTTCATGTTACTATTTTTTTGTTTGGATTACTCACAAGCAATCCGTAATTAAATAAAAGTGTAAACTAAAAATCTTTTAAATTAGATTTTTATTAGAAACATCAATTATTTCTTTTTCTTGTAATCTACTAAAATATCGATTAATGTAATCGAAGCATCTTCCATATCATTTACAATTCTATCAATTTTTGCAACAATATAGTTATAGAATATTTGAAGAATAATGGCAACAATAAGTCCAAATACAGTTGTAAGAAGTGCTACTTTAATACCCCCTGCTACAAGAGAAGGTTGCATATCATCTGCAGCTGCAATTTTATCAAATGCTGTAATCATACCTATTACCGTACCCATGAACCCAAGCATTGGAGCAAGAGCGATAAATAATGATATCCACGATACGTTTTTCTCTAATTGTCCCATTTGAACACCACCATAAGCTACAACTGATTTCTCTGCTGCGTCTATACTTTCGTCTGCTCTATCAAGACCTTGATAATATATTGATGCAACTGGTCCTTTTGTATTTCTACATACCTCTTTTGCTGCTTCAACACCACCACTATTTAGTGCATCTTCTACATTTTGTTGTAATTTCTTAGTATTTGTTGTAGAAAGACTTAAAAAGATAATTCTTTCAATTGCTATCGCAAGACCTAAGATCAAACATAAAAGTACAATCCCCATAAACAATGGACCTCCTTCTATAAAACGTCTTTTAAGGTTTTGATGAAAAGATAATTCATCTGTAGTAGCCTCGGATACTTCATCTTGAGTTGTTGTCGTATTAGTTATAGGAGCAATTAGTAATTGCACATTTGCCGTTAATAACTGGGCAGGTACAGTAGATGCTTGTAAGTTTCCAAAGGTCATTACTGCTGCGATTGCCAGAATAGAGAATAATCTTTTCATTACGCTGATTCTTAATTTTAATTAGTTAAAGGGTTAAAGATATAAAAATAATATAAAAATTATTAAAAAATTGATAATAATGCAGAGAGGAAGGGATTCGAACCCTCGATACGCTTTTGACGTATACACACTTTCCAGGCGTGCGCCTTCGACCACTCGGCCACCTCTCTATGTCTTTCCTTAAAAAAATAAGGAGGAGCAAATAACAAAAAAAAAAGCTAACTATTGAAATTTAAGCCATTAATTTTCTAACATTTCACCACGAAGTGAGGTTTCATAAATGGTTTTGAGGGTTTTAAGCGGTAACTTTTCTCCTAATAAATACATCAGTTTTGCTACTGCAGCCTCTGTAGTAATGTCTTTTCCTGTAATAACACCTGCTTTTTTTAGCGCAATACTAGTATCATACTTGCCCATTTCTACACTTCCGCCTATACATTGTGTAACATTAACTATCGGTATTCCTTTTTGGATAAGATCAGAAATTATAGTTATAAACCATTTTTTTGTAGTGGTATTTCCTGAGCCATACGTTTCTAAAACCACTCCTTTTATAGCTTCTAAAGAGAAAATACTCTTCAAAATATTCTCATTAATCCCTGGAAACATCTTTACGATAACAACATTATTATCAAAATGTGTATGATATACCACCTTTTTTCTTCGATTAACCTTCAACAAAAAAGAGTGATTAACTTTAAGGTGCACCCCAGATTCTACTAAAGGTGGATAATTAAGAGATTGAAATGCTTCAAAATGTTCTGCATTAATTTTAGTAGTCCTATTAGCTCTAAGTAATTTATATTCAAAATAGAGTCCTACCTCTGTAATTACAGGTTTTCCTTTTTCTTGTAATGCCGAAATCTGAATTGCGGTGATCAAATTCTCTTTTGCATCGGTTCGCAAATCTCCTATTGGTAATTGAGAACCTGTAAAAATAATAGGTTTAGCCAGATTTTCAAACATAAAGCTAATCGCAGATGCTGTATAAGACATGGTATCACTACCGTGCAAAACAACAAATCCGTCATACTTTTTATAATTGGTATTAATAATATCGCCTAGCTCTTTCCATCGATCAACATTCATATCAGAAGAATCAATAGGTTTTTCAAAACTTATGGTATTGATACTACAATCTAATTGTTTGAGTTCTGGAATATTTAACAACAATTCATCAAAATCGAACGCTACCAGAGCTCCTGTTTTGAAATTTTTGACCATCCCAATAGTTCCCCCAGTATAAATAAGTAATATGTTTGGTGAGGTATTCATATAACAAATGAACGAAAATTAAATCATATTGTATTGATCTAAATCCCAAATATAGCTCTGGAATTTTTGGTAGTGATTGCTGCTATTTCTTCTATAGGTTTTTGATATATCTCTGCAAGTTTTTCTAGTACCTGAAGCAAATAAGCACTTTCATTGCGTTTACCGCGATATGGGGTTGGTGCCAGATATGGTGCATCTGTCTCCAGAACAATATGATCTAAAGAAATCTGATTTAAAAATGTATCTATTTTACCATTTTTAAAAGTAACAACTCCCCCTATTCCTAATTTCATATTATATCCAACAGCTCGATTGGCGTCGTCTATGGTTCCTGTAAAACAATGAAAAACCCCAAATAGATCATCGCTTTTTTCTGACTCTAACACTTCAAAAACCTCTTCAAAAGCTTCCCGGCAATGTATTACTATAGGTAATTTATATTTTTTTGCCAATTGTATCTGATATTTAAAAGCCTCTTTTTGAGCGTTCAGCAAAGTTTTATCCCAATATAAGTCTATACCGATCTCCCCTACTGCATAAAATTTCTTATCTACTCCCTTACTAAAACGTTTTTTTAATTCGCCCTCTACAAATATTAATTCTTCTTTATAATTCTCTTTTACATGGGTAGGGTGCAATCCCATCATCAAAAAAACATGTTCTGGATACTTAGCTTCTATTGCATACATAGCATTGGTATACGTAGAATCAATAGCAGGAACAAAAAAACGTGTCACGCCATTTTGTATTGCACGTTGCATCATTTCATCCTGATCATCACTAAAAGCTTCGCTATAGATATGGGTATGGGTGTCGGTTAGTATCATGCCGCAAAAGTATTAAATTAGAGTTAATACCAGTCAGCAATCTATTGCTTTTGTTACTGAACTCTTTTTCTGCTTTTAATTCTCGGTTGTAAAACTGCATTTTTACATTTCTAGTCAAAAAGTTAAAATCAGTTTTTTGTCTAAGTACATGGCAAAAAATTAAGACAAACACTTAAGTAATTGATTATCAGTGTATTATTATTAAATTGTTATTTTAGAGACCTGTGAGGTCTTGATAAACCATAAAATTATTAAGCGTATTACTATTCACAGTTAATTTTTGTCGTGTACTAAAGTTTTTTGTTCAAATTATTTAAGATTCGCTATACAAGAAAATAAATTAATAGGCTAGAATACCTTATATTTTTTTCAGCAATTCTTGAGCCCGAATATAATCTTCCGCTTCTTTTGGTATATTCTTTAACAATTCGGTGCATTGATCATATTTTTTTTGTTTTAATTGGTTTAGTGCTTCAAACCATAATGCTTTATATTTATACGCCGATTTTCCTTCATATAATTTTTCTAAAACCTGAGTAGCTTCTACATATTTATCCTGTTCTAATAATGATAGCCCATAATAGAATTGATATACTACATTATTTTCATCTTTTGACAGTAATGCCAATAGATATTTTTCGGCCTTAACATAATTTTTTGAGTTAAAGGCATGTTCAGCATTCTTTCTATTCTTTTCTGCATTTCCTCTTTCTGTAATTGATAATTCAGGAATATTTGCAAAATCATGATATGTAGGATTACTCTGATCAAAAAAGTACACTCCAAAAATTACAGCTATACTTGCAGCCGTAGCATATACCCAAACAGGCATTCTTATCTCTTTGGTTTTTTTTGTGGCTGCTTTCTTATTAAAATGTAAATCTCCAATCACTTTCAAATTATTTTCTAGTATTTCTTCCTCTTTTTCTGAAATAAAACGTGCATCAAGATGCGAATTTAACTCTTGATATAGTTTAAACTCCTCAGCAATAGATTCATCGTCACTAATTAATTTGGTTAACATTTGTTTGTCGGCAGCAGAGAGTTCATCGCTACAGAACCGATCAAACAACTCATATTTTTCTTCTGGGGTCATAACAAGTTTTTTATTTTATTAAACTCAGGAGTGTTTTGAACAAGTTTTGTTAATTGACCTATACATAACGATTTTTTCTTACGAACATACCCGTAAGATTGCCCTAGTTTTACAGCTACTTCTTCCATAGATTTTGTAGTAAAGGTTGCTTTCAATAATTCTTTACAAGCTTTTCCTAATTGGTCAAACATTTCTTTAAAAAGTTCATGTTTTGCATTAAAAATTTCAGTTTCTTCTGCAAAACGTACACTCTCATCGTCTATAGATACAATTTCTTCATTAATTGTTACCTGATTATTAGAGTACTTTTTTAGTTCATTCAACCATTTACGTTTACACAATAGAAAAAAATAAGCATCAAACGGGCAGGTAAGTTGTAATCTTTTCTCTTTTGCTTGTTTATAAATAGCAATTAAGGTTTCTTGGATAATATCCTGAGCTCTAGATTCATCCCCGCTATTATTTGTTATATACCCAACTACTTTTGAAGCAAACTTATCATAAATCTCGGTTAAGACTATTGTATCATTCTTCAAAAGAGCCTCAATATATTTTTGATCAGAATGAGGTTTGGTATTTCCCATAAATAGTGAATATAAGCAACTAATTTAAAAAAAGTTATCAAAATAAGGGTAACAAAAAACCAAAGCGATTGATATAATATTGTTAACGAAATTATATGTTAAAAAATACACTCTTAATTAAAACCAAAATTACACATGTATCATTACCAACTTTACACAAAAAACCTGAATACCAATTCAGAGATTTTAGAATATAAAAAACTTCTTCGTCAAGAATGGAATAATAACATCTATTATTCTGTGGAACATTTACAGAACTTTACTCAAGGCTCTGACCAATTGAAATATTTTTTGTTTGAAAAAAATGATATTCCTGTTATCATAATGCCTTTTATATATCGCAAAATAGAATCAAAGTTTCTAAACAACACATACTATGATGTGATTAGTCCCTATGGTTATAGCGGTCCTTTATTTAATCATCAAACTCCTAAAGCAGACATTACACTATTTTGGGATTATACAGACAAATGGTATCGCAATAACAAAGTAGTGAGTGAATTTATTCGTTTTGGCTTAAATAAAAATGCTATAGCATACTCTGGTTCTCTCACTAAATCTCTTTCTAATGTAAAAGGATCTCTTTTAGAAAACTTTGAAGACCAATGGAAAATGTTTTCATCCAAAGTCAGAAACAACTACAGAAAGGCTTTGAATTACAATTTGAAATTTAAATTATTTCACAAAAATGAAATTACAACAGATAGTATTAAAGTCTTTAATAACATCTATACCAATACTATGATTCGTAATAAGGCAGATCGTTTTTACTATTTTTCATTTACCTATTTTAAACACCTCATATTATCAAATCTCGATGATTTCTCTATAGCTGTTTCGTATTATAAAAGTATTCCTGTTTCGGCTGAACTCATCATTCATAACAACAAAACTATATATGCCTTTCTAGGAGGCACTAATGCCGAATATTTTTACTGTAGACCAAATGATTTTCTTAGAGTAAAAATTATTGAATGGGCCATAGAAAAAGGATTAGATCATTATGTACTAGGAGGAGGTTTAAAGGAAAAAGACAGTTTATATAAAAGCAAAAAATCATTTTTCCCGAAAAATGAAGATGTATCTTTTTATACAGGAAGAAAAATAGTTAATCCAACTATATACAATCAACTATGCTCTTTTTATAATCCAAAATATTTTTACACAAATAATGACTTTAAAAAATCATTCTTTCCTTTTTATCGATGTAAATCTATAAAAAGCACCTCTAAACAGACTTTGTTATTACAATAAACAAAGACTACATAATAAATTCGAATGCAATAGAAAATCTGACATTTTGTTCCGTTTCCAAATATTATAACAAAGCTCTGTTATATAATATCGGGTAAATAAAATACCAAAAAATTACTCAAATAGGTAATGGGGGTTACTGTAATTTTTTGGTCAAAATTCCGGAAAGTAAACTTTCCGGAATTTTCAATACACAAACGCACAGTAATTTTTTAAGGGCTGATTAATCTTTTGACAATCAAAAAATTATAATAGCTAAAAAACATATATTTACATATAACTATATACACAAAAAATCTTATTATCATGAAATCTAAGAAAAAAACAATAATCACAATTAGCCGTAATCATAAATTAAAAAAGAATATCAAAATTTACTTATTGTTTGGATTAGCTTATGTTATTTCATTGTATTTAATTATCAAAATATTACTATAATTTTATTCATTTTTCTTTCTAAACAAAGTATTCACAAATACTGTAAAAAAAGAAAAATTGAAATTCAAAAACGACTCTAATTGAAGATTAGGAACATATATAAATCAAGCCAAAAAAATATAATTATCAACCAGAGCCTCTCTACGTAAATGGAAATTTAGCACCCTAAAACCCTATAAAAAACTGAATTTTAATACTTTAAAAAAGTTCATTATCTTCGCTATGACCAAATAGTAGATAAGATAATCACATCTATTAAATCACTAAACTTTTTTAAACCTTTTATGAAAACAAAAATCTTTTCACACCTGCTATTATTCTTATCGTTCTTAGGGCATACACAAATACTTACCAATGATACTATACCAAGAATTGCTCCTATATCTTATGAAATTAATGGAAATCAAGTAGTTTATGGAGCAGAGATGCCTCCTTTAAATCAAATTGCAGGTGCTCCCAAAGCTTTCTATACTTATTATTGGGAATTTGGTGATGGTAATTACAGTTTTAAAGAAAAACCTGTACATCAATATACATCTTCAGGTACATACGAAGCAAAACTCTGGGCAACCAATAATTATGACAATGGAAAACCACCTGCCAGCAGACCAAAATCAATAACTGTAAGTGGTGCATCTGACGAGGCTTCTATAGATACTAACTCTCTTTTTATTGAAGATGATGATTTAATTCTGAAACGAAACTGTGAACCTATTCCTGATCAGGAAATGGTTTTTATAACAAGTTATAAGAATACAAACAATTATGTTTCCAGTGGCAAATTGTACTTGTTTTACAACGACAATCAATTTAAAAACGATAACTTTATTCTGGAAGACACCCGATTACATCATGGGGAAAAAATTATTCCACTACCCATTATTTCTGAAACACTCTCTCAAAATGATGATCATACTTTATTAGCTTCTTCAACTCATACTATACTACGAAATAGAACATTATTTGTTCAGGATACCATCAAAAGAAAAAATCTCCCGCTCACATTAGAAGAATCCAAATCATTATATCGCAATTATCAGGTTATAGCATTTAATGATATACAACCTGGTGAAGAACGAAACATTTTCAGAACCTTAAAAACAACACCAGAGATGATCAAAGATACTAGTGCTATTGTAACACTAAGAAGTATCTATGTTCCTGATGGAAATTTTGATAATCATACTGTAAAGGACACAGAAATGGAGATCGTTACTTCTCATGACCCTAATAAGATGTCTTCTAACAGCTGGTTAATGAATTATCGATTGGTTAGATTTAAACGTCCAAAATTTAAAGTACGATTTCAAAATAATGGAGAAGGACCTGCAAACACTATTAAATTAGAAGTAGACACTCCTGATATGTTCGACAAATCCACTATGCAAATCGAAAGTATGTATCCTGAATGTCGTATCTGTCCAAAAGAAAAAGAAGTTAATTATAGTTGTTTGGATACCATTATACAAAAGGACAAAATTATCTTTCAGTTTAACAAGATTTACCTTCCTGGAAGTCAACAAAAAAATGTAACAGAAATTGACTCTACCAAAGGTTTTATTAGGTACTCTATGGTATTCAACAAGAAATTTCACAAAAAAAATACCAAAAGCCGTACAGCTATCTATTTTGACAAAAATGAACCAATCATTACCAATTATGCTGTTACCAGATTTGTACCTGGAATCTCTATCGGAGCCAAAGCTGGATATATACTAGTTCCTGAATTTGATAAACAAAGTGAATATTTTGCAGGAGCCACAATATCTCCTTTTAAATCATACAGAGGGTATCTTCAGGCAGAACTATTGTTTTCTACTGCTTCTTATGAAGAATCCAGAAGTTTTGAAGAATATACTAATTTAGAAGATCTGGAAGTTATTACTGAATTTACAGAAATTACTAAATATCAGGATATTTCGGTATATCTTATTCCTATCTCATACAGGTATAATATAAACAACTTTCTTGCAATAGGAACAGGCTTACAAACAAAAATAGACTTGAGCAGAACGATTACCCAGGAAACAACAGGAATAGGATACTCTAATATACCTTTTAACGAAGAAAATACTAATTTTGAAAGAGATGAACTTTATGATTCTTTTGATACACAAAAAAACAAAGAGAGTTTTACTAATTTTCGAACTGGGGTTTTTATTGGTATGAATTTTGGAACTGTAAGAATAGGACCTAGTCTGGGAGTTAGGTATGTTCATAATTTTGATAACCCCAACTCTCAAATTCAATTCTATGGAATTTGGAAGTTTTAGGATAGTTCTATGCATTACTGTTCTTTGGCTAGGTAACCTACAGGCACAACAGAAAACAAAAACCTCAGCATTTTTATATGATCAACTAGATCACTTCATACAAAAACCTTCGAATTCTGAAGTTCTGCGGTTAAGTAAAATAATTGCTACCAAAAAAGATCAGCTTCATACAAAAGCAGATCAGTTAGCCTGGGTAATCGTAAACAGCAATCTGGGGTATTATCACAATCAATTTAACCATAAACCAACAGCCATTTTATATTATGAAACTGCCTGGAAAACATATTATGAAAAAGAATTAATCGATTATGATATTATCGAAAACTGCTTGCAACCCTTAGGTAATATCTATCTGGAAATTGGGGATTTACTCAAAGCTGAAACTACTATAAAAAACTATTTATATCTGGCAGAACAATCCGAGAATACTTCAAAAATAATTTCGGCGATTACAAATCTGTCTATAGCCTATCACAATCAAGGAAACTATTCAAAAGCTCTCAAAATACTTAGCCAAGGTTTGGATATTGATCCTGGCAATATAAATATATTAACTAATATAGCTACCAATTATCTGGATTCTGGAGATTATGATAAAGCAAAAGCTTTTGCCGATAAAGTAATTGGCATAGATCCTAATCAAATAAACGCTTATCAGATTCTTGCTGCTATTTCTATAGAAAACAAAGAGTTTCAACATGCACAGGATTATATTTTAAAAGCAAAATCTCAATTACTTAAAAACAAAAACACATCAGCCAGAACTACTGTCAAATGGCAATTGGTATATATAGACATTTTATTATCCAAATCAGAATTTGGAGAGGTTCAAAAAAATCTGAAAGAAATATACTCCTCTCTCCTACCCAAATATTCTACAAATAATGATTTACCACCTAAAGAACATCTTATTGCAGATAGAATCCTGCTAAAAGCTTTAGATATTCATGCTTATATATATCAACAAACAAAAAAACCTCTTCTAGCTATAGCTGCCTTTGATTTAGCCTTTAATGTAAACTCAAAACTAAATGCTTTATATCCGCTTCAGGACACTCGAATTATTCAACATGGTCAAAACAGGAACAGGACAGAGACCTATATTGATCTTCTTTTTACCTTATATGATTCCAAAAAAGACAAAAAATATGGTATACTAGCATTTCGAGCAGCCGAATATTCTAAATCTCCTGTCGTAAATGAAGCGCTGATATCTAAAAAAACACTCTCTCAATACAAAAGTGATTCTTTGGTTTCAAAAAAAAATCGACTTAATGCAGCATTAACATCCTATGAAACTCTAATTTTAAAAGAAAAATCAAAAGGTAAAGGCGCCCATATTGCTCAAATTCAAAAATGGACTACAGCCCATGACACTACATCTATTGTTCTTAAAGAAACCCTCAAAAAACTTCGTCATACATATCCTAAGCTACTTAGGTATCAAAACAATATTTCTATTCCTGCTCTTCAGAAAAAATTAAAAAAAGATCGTACCACTTTGATTGAATATTTTTATGGAAATCGAAACGTATATCAGTTTATAATCACTCAAGATTCTTTTGAAATCAAAAAAATAGAAAATCCTGAATATTTTAAAAGCATTGTCAAAAAATATATTCATTATTTCGACAACGCTTCAATAATCACTAGTAACATTCCTGAATTTACAAAAAATGCTACTGAACTTTATAACGTATTAAAAATTCCCAGACAATCTAAAAAATTATTAATCATCCCCGATGGTCTTCTCTATTTTATTCCTTTTGAAACTTTATTACTAAAAAAGACAAATTCAATGAATTTTAGTAAAATGTCTTTTTTAATACGATCTGCTGAAATAAGCTATGAAATCTCGGCTGGTAAGTATTTGAGATCTAATCCCAAAAAACCTCAGAAAAAAACTGTTTTGGGTGTATTTCCTGTTTTTGAAAATACAGATAAAGAACTTTCATTTTCAAAAATCGAAAGCAAATCTATACAGTACTATTTTAATGGGAATTTTATAGAAAACGAACAAGCAACTTATCAACGGTTTATTAAATTAGCAAAAGAGCATGATATCATTCATTTGTCTACTCACGCCGAATCTGGAAGCTTTTCTAGATCAGCCTCTATACAATTTTGGGATCAGGATATTCTCGTTAATCAATTATACGGAGCACAGCTTAATGCAAATCTGGTAGTGCTAAGTGCTTGTGAAACTGGTGTTGGCAGGTTAGCAAAAGGAGAAGGTCCTATTAGTATTGGTAGAGGTTTTCATTATGCTGGAGTAGAAAATATACTCTTTTCATTATGGAAAGTAAATGACAAAACTACTGCTACAGTAATGAAAAACTTTTATCAAAATCTTAATCATTCTATCCCCAAGGCAAAAGCGATACATCGTGCCAAGCTAGACTATCTGAATACAGAAAATATCTCTAATGTTCGGAAATCACCTTATTATTGGGCAGCATTTGTATATTATGGTGAAATTGAACGTCCTTATTCCCTAAACTATTTTTGGTATAAAATTGGTGTTGTTTTATTTATTTTTATTATACTACTTTTACCCAGATTTTTTCAACATAAAACATGAATACACTTCGAAAATTTTTAAACCAAAAAGAATATCACAGAATTAAATTAGTTTTTACAAAGACAAATCATTTTGAAGTTAAAGCAATATTAAATGGTGTAGAGGGTAATTTTATAGTCGATACAGGTGCTTCTAACTCCTGTGTGGGTTTTGAAGCTATTAACAAATTCAATCTTTTTGCTCAGGATAGTGATGTATTGGCTGCGGGAGCAGGTGCTACCGATATGCTAACACAACTTTCACAAAAAAATACCATACAAATCGGAAGCTGGTCGAGAAAAAGAATATCTCTCGTTTTATTTGATCTAAACCATGTAAATGCAGCACTAATAGCGCATCATGCAGAACCTGTAGATGGCATTATTGGAGCAGATATCCTTAAAAGAGGAAAGGCAATTATTGATTATGAAAAAAAATGTATATATTTGAAATAATTGAGTCATCAAATTACAAAGCATAATAAGAGCATTACACATCTTATAAACAAAGCTTACATTCCAGATCTAATTGCTTCTACAGGATCTAATTTTGAAGCTGATAGTGCAGGTAAAATCCCTGCAATCAAACCTATTATCGTAGAAGAGAACATTCCCCAAAATATATTAGAGCTAGAAAGTATAAATTTAAAATCTCCTGTAAACTGTGAGGCAAACATTGAAATTAACCAAACCAACAAAAGCCCAATAAAACCTCCAAAAATAGCAAGAATAATAGCTTCAAAAAGAAACTGAAACAATATGAATCTTTTCTTGGCGCCTAATGCCTTTTGTATTCCTATTAAGTTTGTTCGTTCTTTAACGCTTACAAACATGATATTAGCAATTCCAAAACCTCCAACTAGTAATGAAAACATCCCAATAAAACCTCCAATAGTAGACATTGTACCTGTGATATTATCTATTAGATCTGAAAAGCCTTGTAACTGATTTACAAAAAAATTATCGTCTTCATCGGGTTTTAATCCACGATATGCCCTTACTTTTTGTTTTAAGGTGGCTACAAACTCAGGAACATCTATGCTTGATTCTGGTTTAATAATTATAGCAGGAAAAGTCGATTTATTATTATTCCCATATACTCGTCTAATCAAATTAACAGGAAGAATAACCATTGTATCTTTGCTATTTCCAAAAAGTCCCATACCTTCTTTTTGAAGCACCCCTATCACAGTAAGTTTTTTTCCATACATACGTATTTTTTTTCCTATGGGATTACTAGATTCAAACAGACTATTTGCTATCTCATCTCCTATAACTACTACAGGACTACCAGCTACAGATTCTTGCTCATTATAAAATCTTCCTTTTACAACTTCCAATTCTTCAATATCATAATAATCATAGGTAACTGGTACAATTTCTACATTACTTATACTATTGTCTTCATATTTAATAGTCTCTGGAGCCACATTCAAAATAAAACTAGCTGCTTTAAGATCAGGCATTGATCTATTAATATATTGATATTCTTCAAAAGTAACGTCAGGAAACTGTTCTCGTTTCCATTGTGGTATATCAGAAGGACCAAAAGAAAAACGCATAAGATAAATTGTACTATTATCTAGAGAGCTAATACTACCTTTAATTTCTTGTTTTAAAGAGTCTACCGCAGCAAGAACCCCTATAATCGAAAAAATACCAATAGTAACGCCTAATAACGAAAGAAATGTTCGTAACTTATTATCTATGAGTGTATTAATAGCAATATTAAAACTTTCCTTAAGTACTCTAAGATAGATTAGCATATACAATTTTTAAAACAACAGAAATATAGATAACAGAAACCAGACCGCTTTAAAAAATATTTCAAATCTGCTTTTTAACCTCAATAATAACAGACTTGTTTGTATTTTTCACGTTTACAAATTTAGATATAGCAAAAGTCTGTTTACTCGCTAATTTAAACATATTGACTTACAACTTACAAAAATTAGACGCTCTCCTTTTATTTTTGTTACAATTTATTGAAAACAATTACGCATAATTGATTGTCTAATTGAGTACTAAATTGTTATTTTTGCGTTTTACTAACTAAGTTTTCTCATGAGTAACACAAAAACTGCTAAATCTGCATTAATTTCTGTATTTAGTAAAGACGGATTAGCACCTATCGTAAAAAAATTAGACGAACTTGATATTACAATTTATTCTACGGGTGGAACCGAAAAATTTATTAAAGATTTAGGAATTGATGTTATTCCTGTTGAAGATGTTACATCTTACCCTTCAATCTTAGGCGGAAGAGTTAAAACATTACATCCAAAAGTTTTTGGAGGAATCCTGAATCGCCAAAATAACGATAGTGATGTTGCAGAACTTGAACAATATGAAATCCCTCAAATTGATATAGTTATTGTAGATCTATATCCTTTTGAAAAAACGGTAGCTTCTGACGCGTCTGAGCAAGATATTATTGAGAAAATAGATATCGGTGGGATTTCATTAATTAGAGCAGCTGCCAAAAACTTTACAGATGTAACCTGTGTAGCTTCGGTAGATGATTATGCAGAGTTTTTACATGTGATTTCTGAAGGAGACGGAGCTGTTTCTCTAGCAGATCGTAAACGTTTTGCTGCCAAAGCTTTTAATGTATCTTCTCACTATGATGCTGCAATTTTTAATTATTTCAATAGTGATCATGAAATCGCTTCTCTTAAAATAAGTGAAACCAAAGGTAAAATATTACGGTATGGTGAAAATCCGCATCAAAAAGGATTTTTCTTTGGAAATTTTGATACCATGTTTGATAAATTACATGGTAAAGAATTATCTTACAACAACTTGCTTGATGTTGATGCAGCAGTACATTTGATGAATGAGTTTAAAGGTGAATCACCAACATTTGCAATTTTAAAACATAATAATGCTTGTGGTTTAGCACAAAGAGAAACTGTTCTCCAGTCGTATATTGATGCATTGGCTGGTGATCCTGTTTCGGCATTTGGAGGTATCTTAATTAGTAATAGCGAAATTGATTCAGCAACTGCCGATGAAATTCATAAACTATTTTGTGAAGTTGTTATTGCTCCTTCTTTTAGTAATGAGGCCATAGAGATCCTAAAAGGAAAGAAAAATAGAATTATTTTAATGCAAAAAGATATCGATTTACCAAAAACTCAAGTACGTACTTGTTTAAATGGTACACTGGTTCAGGATAAAGATTTTAAAACTGACACAGTAGAGAATTTAACTACTGTTACAAAAGTTGAACCAACATTAGAACAGATAGAAGACCTTTTATTTGCATCGAAGATTAGCAAGCATACCAAATCAAATACTATAGTTTTTGCTAAAGGAAAACAATTATTAGCAAGTGGAACAGGACAAACCTCTAGAGTAGATGCATTAAAACAATCTATAGAGAAAGCACAGGCATTTAATTTTGATCTTAATGGAGCAGTTATGGCTAGTGACGCCTTTTTTCCATTCCCAGATTGTGTAGAAATAGCAGGCAATTCGGGAATCAAAGCTGTGATCCAACCAGGAGGTTCTATAAAAGATCAATTAAGTATTGATTACTGTGATCAAAATGGAATTGTAATGGTTATAACAGGAACACGTCATTTTAAACATTAATTTTATTACATTTACTGAGTTTTAACCCCTTTTTTAAACTTTTATGGGATTTTTTGACTTCTTTACCGAAGAGATTGCAATAGATTTAGGCACTGCTAACACATTAGTTATCCACAACGACAAAGTAGTAGTGGATAGTCCCTCTATTGTAGCCAGAGATATTATAACTGGTAAAATTATTGCAGTTGGAAAAGAAGCTGCTATGATGCAAGGAAAAACTCATGAGAATATAAAGACTATTCGCCCGCTTAAGGATGGAGTAATTGCCGATTTTGATGCCAGTGAAAAAATGATAAGCATGTTTATCAAGGATATTCCTGCATTGAAAAAAAGGCTTTTTGCACCAGCTCTGCGTATGGTGATATGTATCCCCTCAGGAATTACCGAAGTCGAAATGCGTGCGGTAAAAGAAAGTGCAGAGCGCGTGAATGGAAAAGAAGTATACCTCATCCATGAACCTATGGCAGCTGCCATAGGTATTGGTGTAGATATTATGCAACCTAAAGGAAATATGATTGTAGATATAGGTGGTGGTACTACCGAAATTGCAGTAATTGCATTAGGAGGAATTGTTTGTGATAAATCGGTAAAAATTGCAGGTGATGTATTTACCAATGATATTATATACTATATGCGTACACAACATAACTTATATGTTGGAGAACGTACTGCCGAGAAAATAAAAATACAAATTGGTGCTGCTACAGAAGATTTAGAATTGCCTCCAGAAGAAATGAATGTTCAAGGTCGTGATCTACTTACAGGAAAACCTAAACAAGTTCAGATTTCTTATAGAGAAATGGCAAAAGCACTTGATAAATCTATTCTACGTATTGAAGATGCAGTAATGGAAACTTTATCACAAACTCCGCCCGAACTTGCCGCAGATATTTATAACACAGGTATCTATCTTGCAGGAGGAGGTTCTATGTTACGCGGGTTAGATAAACGTTTATCACAAAAAACTGATTTGCCGGTCTATATTGCAGAAGACCCATTAAGAGCAGTTGTAAGAGGTACAGGAATTACATTAAAAAACCTAAACAGGTATAAGAGTGTATTGATAAAATAGTGTTTAAAAAAGTATCCCAAAAATATACCTAAACTTCTGGTTTTACGTTATTCTGCTTTAATACTTGCTAAGTAAAACTTGGCTAACCATGAAACGTTTAACTAAAAAAGTTATCATATTATAAATCATGCAGCAGATTATTAATTTTTTAATTAAGAATAAACATTTTCTGCTATTTGTACTGCTATTATGTATAGCGCTAATTTTTACTATACAATCACATTCTTATCATAAAAGTAAATTTGTAAGCTCTGCTAATTTCTTAAGTGGTGGATTATATGGGTGGCAACACTCTATAAGTGATTATTTTGGTTTAAAAGAAGAAAATCATCGATTATTAAACGAGAATGAAAATCTTCGTAATCAATTAAGTGCTTTGGGAGTAGATTCTGTTGCTACAAAATATGTAGACACCCTATCATTTGATAAACCATATACTTATACCAAAGCCAGAGTAATTAAAAACGATTATAGTAAAATTGATAATTACATCCTAATTAATAAAGGCGAGAAAGATAGTATTGTACCCGACATGGGCGTTATAACAGATAAGGGTATTATAGGTATTATAGAAAATACTTCAAAAAATTACAGTAGAGTAATTTCTATCCTTAATAGTAATTCCCGTATTAATGCAGGGTTAAAAAAATCTAATCAGTACGGTTCTTTGATCTGGAATGGAAAAGACCTAAATATTGTTCAGTTAGAAACTATTCCACGACAAGCAATTATTAAAGAAGGAGACACTATTATAACACATGGTCGTTCAACTATATTTCCTAGAGGAATAGGCATAGGAACAATTATAAATTATAAATTGAATCAAAACAAAAGCTATTATCTTATCGATGTTAAATTATTTAACGACATGAGTGATATTGGTTTTGTTTATACAATAAAAAGTAGGGATATTAAGGAGATCAAAAGTCTAGAAAATTAGATCATGAACAAGGATACATTATTACATATTGTTAGATTCATTGTTTTGGTTTTGGTTCAGGTATTTATCTTAAATCATGTTAATTTTTTGGGATATTTAAACCCTTATATCTATATCATTTTTATTCTTATGGCTCCTATTAATATTAACAAAAGCCTTTTTCTTCTAGTAAGTTTTATGCTGGGGCTAATTATCGATATGTTTGGTGATTCAGGGGGTGTACATGCTGCTGCCTGTATCATTATTGCATTTTTTCGCCCAGTAGCATTACGATCAGTATTTGGGCTTAGCTATGAGTTTCAAACTGTAAAGTTAAGTAATGTTGGATTTAGTGAGCGTTTTGCATATGTAATCTTAATGGTTTTAACACATCATATTGTACTTTTCTCATTAGAAATTTTTAACTTCTCTCACATACTATTAATCATCAAAAAAACGTTATTTTCCAGTGTATTTACAATAGTGATCACTATGTTGGTTCTGGTGCTATTTAGAAGAAATGATTCATGAGAAAATTACTACTCTATCTGATAATTATTACTACTGGTATTGTCTTTGTTGCAAGGTTATTTTATTTGCAAATCTATAATACTTCTTTTGCTTCGTTGTCAGAAGATAATGCTATTAAAGTAATTTATGATTACCCACAAAGAGGTGCTATTTATGATAGAAATGGAAGATTACTAGTTACCAATCAACCTTCTTATGATGTTATGGTTATTCCCAGAGAATTAAAACCTTTTGATACTTTAGAGTTTTGTTCTATTCTTAATATCAGTAAAGATAAACTTATAAAAAGGTTAAAAAAAGCTAGAATTTACTCTCCAAGAGTCCCTTCTATAATTATCCCTCAATTGACCAAAGATGAGTACGCATATCTTCAGGAAAAGATGAGGAAATTTGAAGGTTTTTATATTCAAAAACGATCACTAAGAGATTATCAAACGGTTAATGCTGCAAATGTATTAGGGTATATTGGTGAGGTAAATGAACGGTTAATACAAAAAGACCCTTATTACTTGTCTGGAGACCTTATTGGTATTGATGGTGTAGAAAAACAGTATGAAAAGGAACTTAGGGGTATAAAGGGAGTGAAACGCATTCAAAAAGATCGATTTAATAGAGATATTGGCCCCTATAAAAATGGAAAATTTGACACTCTTCCAGTAAATGGAAAAGATCTTACCTTAACCCTAGATTCAAAATTACAGGCTTATGGGCAAAAACTTATGCAAAATAAACGTGGAGGTATTGTAGCTCTCGAACCCTCTACAGGAGAAATATTGGCATTGGTAACCGCTCCCACATACAAACCAGAATTATTGGTAGGAAGAAAAAGGTCTCCGAATTTCACCAAATTAGTTTATGATACTATAGCAATACCTCTTTTTGACAGAGGTCTAAAAGCTGAATACCCCCCAGGATCACCATTTAAGACGGTTAATGCATTGATAGCCTTACAGGAAGAGGTAATTGATACCAAAGAAAGTGTTTCTTGCAGAATGGGGTATTATTATGGATCAAGAGGGCGGAAATTAGGGTGTCATTCTCATTATGGACCTTTAAATATGATTCCTGGTATAGCAAACTCCTGTAATGCGTATTTTGCAACAGTATACAGAAGAATTATCGAGAAATACGATACTCCGCAAGAAGGAATGGAAATTTGGAGAAAACACGTAGAAAGTTTTGGCTTAGGAAATTATTTAGGGTATGATTTACCAACTGGAAAAAAAGGAAAAGTACCAACTGCAAAATATTACAATAAAATTTATCAATACCCAACCTATAAATGGTATGCATCAGCCACATTATCTAATGCTATTGGGCAAGGAGAAGTACTCGCTACTCCAATACAATTAGCTAATATGACTGCAACAATTGCAAACAAAGGGCATTATTTTACCCCTCATATTATAAAAGCCATTGATGGTAAGCCAATAGAGAATGAAAATTATACTATCCCAAAAGTAACAACTATAGACAAAGAACATTTCGAACCTGTAATAGAAGGAATGTATCAAGTATATACCCAAGGTACTGCTCGATCCTTGCAAGTCGAAGGTATTGAGATTTGTGGAAAAACAGGAACAGCAGAAAACTTTACCAAAATCGATGGTAAAAAAACCCAGCTTACAGATCATTCTGTCTTTGTAGCATTTGCTCCAAAAGATAATCCTAAAATAGCAATAGCTGTATTTGTCGAAAACGGATATTGGGGTGCTCGTTATGCGGGAAAAATTGCTTCACTAATGATAGAACAACATATAAATGGGAGCATCTCTAGAACAGATTTAGAAGATTGGCTTCTTATCCATAGCCTCGAAGAAGAATATGCCAAACCCTATAGTGGTGAACCCTTTAAAATTAACCAATAATGGCAAGATCCAGTGTAGCAGCAATAGATTGGATAACGGTCTTATTATTTTTATTACTTATTGGTTTTGGATGGGTAAATATATACTCTGCTTCTTCTGAGAATGAAGTCTTTTCATTAACTGATTTTTCACATGCATACGTTAGACAAGCCTATTGGATTTTATTCAGTATTGTTCTTATCATCATCACTCAGGCAATTGAAGCTAAGTTTTATGAACGTTTTGCAGGGTTAATTTATGTGATATCATTACTCTCACTTTTGGGGCTTTTTGTATTCGGAAAAAATATAAATGGCGCAACATCTTGGTATCAGATTGGTCCCGCTGGATTACAACCTTCTGAATTTGCCAAAGCATGTACCGCATTGGCTCTTGCCAAATTCTTAAGCGATATGCAAACCAATATTAAGGTTCTCGGTTATCAGGTTAGAGCTTTTTTGATTATTGCAATACCTGCTATATTGATCATACCTCAACCCGATCCAGGGAGTGCATTGGTATATGCTGCTTTTTTCTTTCCGTTATACAGAGAAGGTTTGGCCACTATATATCTTATTGTAGGAGCTTCTGCTGCAGGATTATTTATTCTTACTTTGCTTTTTAATCCGATGTGGATAATTCTGGTGGTTGCGGCAATTATGCTTTTTATACTCATTAGAAATAGAAAACGAAAACCAAAATACTCAAGATATCTTCTTACCATTATTGTAGTAGCAGGATTCTGTTTTTCGGTTAATTACATCTTTAATCATGTATTTGAACAAAGGCACAGAGATAGATTTAATATTGTTTTAGGTAAAGAAGTAGATTCAAAAGGTATAGGATATAATACTAACCAAAGTGAAATTGCAATTGGTAGCGGTGGCTGGATTGGTAAAGGATTTAAAGAAGGAACACAAACCAAAGGGGGCTTTGTTCCTGAACAACGTACTGATTATATATTTAGTACCGTAGGAGAAGAGTGGGGCTTTCTGGGAGCTTCTATGATCATAACTTTATTTGTTTTGTTATTGATCAGACTTATTCACCTTGCCGAAAGACAAAAAACTCAATTTAGCCGGGTATATGGCTACAGTGTTGTGGGGATCCTATTTATTCACTTCACAATAAATATAGGTATGGTAACAGGGCTAATGCCTACTATTGGTATTCCTCTTCCTTTTTTTAGTTATGGTGGTTCGAGTCTATGGGGATTTACGATCTTACTCTTTATTTTTGTTAAACTAGACTCAAATCGGGTAAATGAGTGGTAAAAAGGTAAAAACTTAGGAAACCTTTACTAATGAACCACCACAAGATAGAGCCAAGGCATTAGATATTTACATTGAACCAAGAGTTTCAGAGAATTTTATTGATTAAAATTTCCACCCTTTTACGGTTGAAGAGGCTTCTAATCGATTCTCTACTTTA
>CAKMZM010000017.1:28744-32842 GCA_929200365.1 uncultured Flavobacteriaceae bacterium
TTAAAATTTCCACCCTTTTACGGTTGAAGAGGCTTCTAATCGATTCTCTACTTTATCCTCTAATGATGTAAAAAAATCGATTCCTGTTAATTTTTCGATTTCGTCTACTGGTACAACAAAGTTTTTTAAAGATGCTTTAACATTCTTATGTGGCATTAAAAAAGCAATCATTTTTGGATCGACAGAAGAATTATCGAGTATAATTTTATAAAATTGTTTAGGTACAGAGATATGTTCATACCCAATTGTAGAAAGGTCGTCTGATAATACACCACCTGTTATTACATATACTCCATCATATATCTTGGACCAATACCTTATTTTTTGTTCCAAATGGTTCCAGATACCGCTATTAAATTTATGATTTTGAGGTGTAATGTTTGAGGTAAGAAATGTCTCTTCAAAAGCTTGGTATGTAAATCTTCTGTCCCCAGCTGGACATAAATGCCCTCTATCATATCCAGAATTCTTATAATTGCGCCAATCTGCAGAAGATGATTTTACTTTTCTATCTTCTTCAAAAAAAGGTCGCTTAAATTCATTTGTAGACAGATGTTCTTTTTTTAATTCATAAGCTACCCATTCTGCCTGTTCATGCTTTTCAGCATATGATAATGCATAAAAATCATGAACGATTATAGCTCCTGTAGTAGATGTTGGGAGATAATAAAAACCAGACTCGATCGTGTTTTTGGTTTTTTCATTTTGATAATCTTTGTTATTGTCGATATATCCCTCGAAGTAATAAAACCCAATAGTAACTATGATTATCAACATTGGATATATATATTTTCTTTTCATTCTTATAATAATTGAAAAAGCAAAAATAACAAAACAATACTATTGAACTTTTAATAGTATGATACTTAACTAATATTAATATCTAAGAGCATAAAACTCATTAAAAAAAGAGTAATTTTAAAAACTTTGCAAAAGATTAACAATGTTTGTCCTTACAGATTTAGCAAGTTCAAAACAGAATTCAAACATCTGATTACCACAAATATACACTAAATTAATATCGAAAAAATCAATTATTATATGGTTTTTACCTTTTTTTTTTGAGCTAATACCTTTCTCTTTTGCCCAATAAAATTTTTACTTTAGAGGAAATACTTTTCTAAAGTAAATTGATTTATGGTATTTTAATTAATAAAGTGATCAAAAATTAAAATGACCATGTAGTGAAATAACAATCCTAAGCCAGATACGCATGAATACTACTATTGAAAAAATTGTGGAAAGTGTTTTGATCCAAAACAGAATCCAGAACTATCCCAAAAAAGATTTGGAATTACAATTGCAAATTCATCCTAATTATCCAAGTTTTCAATCAATTACTGACACTCTAGATTATTTTGATATTGATAATATTGCTGTAGAGATTCCTATAGATGCTTTAGATCAACTTCCTAAAAGTTTTATTTCCTTAGTGCGAGGAGAAAATGGAGAGGAAATTGTTACAGTAATCAAAAAAAATGATAGTATTGAACTAAAGCATACTAATTTAAAGAAAAAGAAATTTACATTTACCGAATTTAAAGAAATATGGATTCCTAAGGTTATTGCTGTAGAATACAATACAAAACAGAAACTTATTTCTAATCAGTCTATTATTCAAAATCTATTATTTGCTGGGTTAGTTATTAGTTTAATTTTTGCTTTTTATACAAGGTCATGGGATATTAATCAACTTCTCTTTTTGCTACTATCATTTACAGGGGTCGTTTTCAGTTTCTTCGCTGTACGAGAAAGTTTAGGAATACAGTCTCAAACTATGCACCAGTTTTGTACATCGGTCGGAAATACGAACTGCGGAGAGGTTATAAACAACAATAGTGGTAAACTTTTTAAGAATTTTTCTTTAGCTGATGCAGGAATAGTTTTCTTTGGCTCTATTTCATTATATCAATTATTTTATGGTTTCAATAGTGTATTACTCATCCCATCATTAATAGGTATTCCATTTATTTTATACTCTATTTATTCTCAAGCATTAATTGTAAAAAAATGGTGTGCCGTATGTTTGGCAATGGGTTCTATATCTATTGGATTAGCTATCGTGGCTATACTTAATATCCCATTTAATATTGAAACTTCGGCTGTTGCAAGTTTTATAATGCTCTCGTCTTTATTTGCTTTAATCTATTTGTATATCAAAGAAACAGTAAAAGAAAATAAAAAATTTAAAGCAGATAACTTTAAACTAAATCATTTCAAAAGAGATGGGCAAATTTACAACCACTTACTTAATATTTCGGAAAAGGTTGAAGACAATGCAACAATTCCAAATGAAATTATTTTAGGTAACCCTAATGCAAGTTTCAAAATTATTAGTCTTACCAATCCTATGTGTGGATATTGTAAAGATGCTTTTGAGGCTTATACACGTGTATTAAAAGCTATGGGGGATGAACTTCAAATTAGTATTCGTTTAAATGTTAAAACAGAAGATATTGATGATAAAGCTACACAAATAGCTCTTATTCTTTTAGAAATATATTATAGTAAGGGATCAGATGCGTTTATTGCTGCTTATAACAAATGGTTTGCAGACAGAACTCATAGCAAATGGATAAAAGAGTACGGTATCCCTCAAAATAACCCAGATCATCTCGAAGTTTTGAAAAAGCAATCAGAATGGGCTAAAAGAAATAATCTGGGTTATACTCCTGCATCACTTATCAATGATAGCATATACCCTAAAAAATATAGCTATGCCGAGTTTTTTCATTTTATGAGTATGACGATGGAAAATCAGAAAGATACTGTTTCTGAAATTCAAGAACCTCTTGAAACTTAAAAAACAAGAATTTTTAATCTTAAAACCTATTGATATGAATCAAATCACAAAATTGAAACATGCTAAACATATTTCTAAAGAACAACAAAAAGATATCGTAGGAGGAGTACCTCCCCTTATTTTTAAGAGAAGATGTAACCCTAACCTAAATTGTTGTTATCATAACGGAACTACATGGGTGCAAGGACCTCCTTGTTTCTAAAAACTGTAATCACATTTTAAAACAAAGAGATTTCATAAAGGGGGTCTCTTTGTTTTAAAATGTGATTACAAATAAATCTGGTATAAAAAATTTACTACCTATTTTTTGAAGTGGTTTAAACTTTTTTGATCCTGACAAAAAACAGCTGTTGTCTAATTAGTTGAAGTATTTTCACACTTCAAGATCGTTATAAAGTTAAGAGAAGAAATGAACACGTATATTTATTGTGTTTTATAGTTGATTTGGTATTACATTTTAACCAGCTAATACCATAAAATTCTATAACCTCGTGTGTGTTTTTAAACCTTGCAATGGTTTCAAAGAATAGTAATGGTGGTAATAATCTGTAGATGCGTGTACAGAAGTTACAGAAGAATCTTAGTAATGATTTCTTCTCTATGCAATGTCTTATATCCAGACGATAGGTTTAATTTTAAAAAGCACAATGAAAAACGCCTCTAATTGGAGTGTTGTCATTTGGGTACTTTTTGAAACACCGCTTGTTTTTCCCACTGGAAGGAAGAGAAAATTTCTTAGCTTTGGAAAAACAAACTAAACATAACACTTCGGAAAGAATTAATTAAGAATTAATGAAATATATAATACCATTCGCTTCATTTGCTTTGTTTTTTGGACTCATAGGTTGTAATTCTACCTATAACTCTGGTGATTTAGATAAGTGTAAGTTAATAGTTGAAGAATTAAAAAACCGTGACCTACCTAATGATACTCTATTACAGTTTTATATAGAAGATCTAGATATGAAAAAAGGATTATATGAAGTTGTGAAAAACGATCGTTACCAATCAGTTTTAGTAAGTTCTGGAAAAATTATTGAAAGTGGAATGGGTAGAGGAAGTATTCATGTATATAAGTCGAATTCCGATATTATGATATTTATTGAAACCAAGGATCAAGGACATCTTGGTGAATATGGCTACGGATATTCAAGTGAACCAAATAAACTAAATTGGGATCATGATAACTGGGGGGAATTTTGGCAAAATGATTCTCAACTTGACAATCATTGGTGGCAAATATATTTTGATCTTGGGTAATAAAACTCGAAGAATAAAAACTAAGTAAAACACTT
>CAKMZM010000018.1:0-20567 GCA_929200365.1 uncultured Flavobacteriaceae bacterium
TAACAATGATATATGTGTACCAGTACACATATATCCATTATATTTTTCACAAATCTACTGAGTTTTTAATTAGCTTATAAATTATATATGTATATATACTATCAAAACCCTCATTCGATTATCGAATGAGGGTTTTACTTTTATAGAACTATCACTGCTATTTGTCAATTATTAATCTTGAGGATACGTATCCTTTATAAAAAGTAGGATGAGAAGATTTGAATCGTTTCATTAATCGATCTAATCTTTTGAGGATTAGAGTGCCTTCTTTAAACTGATCTTCGAGACTTAGGGTCGCTACTTTTGATGCTATCTTAAAAGTTCTTGGTTTTTGTCTTTTTTCAAGAAAATTATTCAATAGGATTTTTACATCATCGATTTCTTCTTGAGTAGTACCGTATCCATTCATTGCAGGTAAGGTTTCTTCTGATAATTTAATCATATTAAGAGTTTTGGTTTCAAAATCCTCGTTTGGTAGTTTAAAATAATCAGAAGCGGTATTTTTTGATTTAGAGTGTAGTTCTGCATTTCCTGTATCTTCGGCAAAAGATTCTATTGCATCATCTATAATATCTATTTTATTGGCGATTATCTTTTTTATTTCCCGTTGTGAAGCTCCGATAAATACTTGTGCATTTTCCTGATTTTTGGCTGTTTTTTTGATATCAGCAATAAGTTGTGCGAGTTGGTTTTTAGATTTTCCTATGATTGGGATGGTGTTCCAAACCGCAGTGTGCTGGTTGAGATGATTATTAGTTGTTTGGATCATTTCGAGTCGATTAATTTGTGATTGTTTCATAAAAATTAATTTTTAAAGATTATTATTTTATACTGTAATTTGGCAATAGTAACCCTTACTTGTTTTATTTTTTGATACTCGGGATTTTTTTTTAAAACATTTTGGTGTTATTTTATTTAGTTCTGAGGATGTTTTCTTACACATTGTTGTTTCTTGGCACTTCGACATTGTATCACAACTCTTCGAGGACATTTTTTTGTACACCGACCTTGTTTCTTGATACTTCGAGGATGTTTCCTAGCACTCCGAGGGTGTTTCTTGGCACTTCGACATTGTATCACAACTCTTCGAGGACATTTTTTTGCACACCGACCTTGTTTCTTGATACTTCGAGGATGTTTCCTAGCACTCCGAGGGTGTTTCTTGGTACTTCGACATTGTATCACAACTCTTCGAGGACATTTTTTTGCATACCGATCTTGTTTCTTAGTATTTTGGAGTTGTTTTTTATCTATTTTGATATGGGGATGCTTATTTTTTTTGCATTGTCTGAAGTAAAATAGCTGTGACTTTGATATAGGATGCTTGATTTAGTACTGCTTACTTTTGCGTGAGGGATAGTAGCGGTTACCCCACAGCGCGACGATAGGAGAGCGAGGAGTATAAGTGTATAGCCCGACCCTTGTGGTTACGCCCATATTTGCAAAAATAAAAAACCCCATACGACGAATCGTATAGGGTTTTTTGGTTGGCTCGCCTGTTTTTACGTATGTATTACATGTCTGTAATATAATCTAGTGATAATGTTAATGTTTTTAATCGAATTAATGGTTTTGGTTGTACAGTTAGATTAGAAAATATAGTGAGATCAAACCAAAGTGATGCTTGGGTATTATCTACTTGATTTGTACTATACCATTCTTTAATGCTATTTGCCCAGTCAGAAATCATTTGTTTTAGTGTTTTGTCTGATCCATTACCGATTACTTGTATCGATTGTAATGGTTGCATAATTACCGGAAGGACAATATTACTGAGTTTACTGTTTGCTTGATAGCTGTAGTTTGCATTCATCAAAATGCTAATGGTATCTTGAGAGTTTTTTGCTAATAATGTATCAAACAAAATGGTAAGCTGTTGCTCTAATGTTCCTACATTAGGGCTGGACGGGTTATTAATCGTTGCGATATTTAACGTTTTGCGACTGTTTATAGTTGGATGAAATGCATTTGAAAATCCTATATTGCCTGTTGTATATACAAAATCATCTGTAGATGGTTTGCCAGGTACTAATTCTACATTGCGTTTTAAATTTGCGGTGGTATTAGCATCTTGTCTGTTTAGGATATTCATAGTAGGGATAAGTACTTCTCGATTTGCTATAGATTGCCCAATAGAACTTTTAAGGATTTCTTCTGTATCTATAGAGGTGTAATAATAACTATAGCTGGCTTCGTCTTCTGGATCAATCATAATTGCATTGTAACCAGGTATATTTACAACTGGTATGCCTATACCTTCTGGTACTTTACCAAAAATATTAACTAATAATGCTCCTGTAGTGGTATTTATAGTTGTAGTTCCTTCTTTGATATAAAATGTATATGGGTCTGTAGTGTATTCTTGTTTTAGTGCCTTACTAGGGGTATTAAGAGTAAAGCCATTACTGGTTTCTGCGGCATCTGCCATTCTTGAAACGATCTGGTTATAGGAGGATAGGGCTACTGCTGCCGATTCGAACAGAGAGGTGTCTGTGGTTGTAGCATCGATCTTGATTAAGATATCATTAAATACTTGATTGATGTTGGGGAAAACAGAAATGAACTCGGCCATTTGTGCAAATGCATCTTCAAAATTGGCAAGGGCTATAATCATATTTTCTTTAACATTAAACAGGATTTCAAAATTAACCTGATCCTGAGGGTAGTGGAAGGATTGTGCATAGGTAATCTTGTAACTCCAATTTAGGATATCATCTATTGTATTAGTAGTAGTATAAGGATAAGAACCTTCTTGCTTAACCATTGCAGGTGCAGTAGGGAAGGATCTTAGGATTAAAGGAACTTTAAAATTGCCTAATGAAGTTTCTAATGGATTGCTTAGATTTTGCGAAATAAAACTTAACCATGATGATGCTTTATAATCTTCGATTCCCAGAACCGAACTAATTTGATGTTCGATAGCAAAGCCAGCATAAGAAATATCTAGGTCTACATAGGATAGTACTTCGTTTTTGGTACCTCTAATGATATCTGGAGAAGAAATCAGGAAGGGTAATTTTGCATCACTAGTTTTATCTAATGCCAGTTTTGGTGAGCTTAGACTAAAAGATGTACTGAAGTTACTATTATCTACTTTTTGCTGTACAGTATGACTTAGTGGAGGTGTAATAGTGTTTCCAACTTCATCAAATAATGTATTTGCTATAGTTATTATAGTTGTATCGATTATGGCATCTGCACTTAGTTTTAAACGTACGATGCGATTATTTTCAATGAGTAAGGAAGCATTTAAAACATGTATATCGTTTGAAACAGTATAATTGGTTATTTTTTCTGCTTCGTTTTTATTCATAAAATTAGAGAAGAAGAGATAGACTATAGTGGCTTCTTCTTGATCTAATTCTACTCCCATAAAGACTAGGTTTAGATTAATGTTCCCATATAGTTGAGGGGTATCCAGACCTTCGGGGGTTTTCTCGGCTTGTACTGTTGCTGTAAATTGAACTCCTGCCCGAGTGGTATATGCATTGCTAAGCTTGATTAATAATTGCTGTAAGAAGGTTTCTTGTATGCTAGTTGTATCTGCTGTTTGCCCTTCAAAAACAGGAACCATTGATAGTTTAATGATTTCTGCCAGGCGTTTTTTGTTGGTTAGCATATCGATAAGAAATGTTGTATTCTTGAAATCATCAACTAATTGAATAGCTGCTGTGAATTCTGGAGTTAATACATCATCTATATTTGAAAAGATTTGTTTACCCCAAAGATCCATATCAATATTTTTAAAATCGATATAGGTTGAAGGGGTTGAGAAGTCTATACCAGTTTTAGGGTTAAAGTAATAGATAGGAATATGGTTTTTTGTTTCTAGGGTATTTGATATTGGTTTTGGTGCAAAAATCACGGGGTTACCAGTGTCGTTAATCTCATATCCAATACTGGTAGAGGCATCTAGCCCCAGTCGCGTAGCCCATATTTCTGTATTTTTAGTATTGTTTAGATTTTCTTTGCGGTCTACGCCAGAAGTAACTCTAAGTTGATATGTGTCTTTTTTGGATAAAGCAGTTTCAAAACCGATCGCAAATTCTTCTAAACCTGTGGTTGTTCCTGATTCTGCTTTTGATAAAGGTGCAATATTGGTACTGGCAGATTTAATACCCCCAGTAGTTTCAAAATCGCCAGAAACAGCACCTCCGATACGCTCGATGGTAAAACTTAATTCTAGTCTGAATATTTGCTCGGTGTTTACTTGTGCAGTGTCTATATCGAATGATAGGGTGTGATCACTATCTGGTGTAGCAGTAGTAATTTCTCCTATACTACGATTGGCTAAAAACAGATAGATAGAAGCAATCCATTCCTGAACCAGGCTGTTCACATCATTTTTATTAAGTACAAAAGGATTAGTGGTTAATGTAGTGTCTATTTGAAAAGCGATACCATTAGGGTCGGTTAACTGATACCAAATCTGAGTATAGGTTTGCAGATCTCTGGTGGCTTGTTCTATTACTGTAGAAGTGGCTAGGTCTTTATCATTATCGGCGCTAAATCTTGACCAACCATTAAGAACAAGAACATTGGTGTCATTAGGGTTTGTTAAATCGGCTTTAATATTATTTATGGTTACTGTTATTTCTACATTTTTGGGAATGTTATCTACTGTAATAGTGACTGATTTTTTATCAGCATTAAGAGTAATAGACTCGATATTAATATTTTGATCAATGGTATAGTTGGTTTTGTCTATAGCACTGGTTTCATCTACAATTATAGTATATTGCCCCAGAATGGTGGTACTGCTTTTTGCTGTTGTAGAAAGGAGTCCTTGGTAATAACTAGGATCAAAATTTAATCCCATATCTAGTTTGGCTTGTCCTTCTTTGCCAGTTACTAACCACGAAGAACTAACTGAAGGCCACTGGTTAAGTCCCAGAATAGCATCTGTATATCCTGTTAATACAGGTGGTTTGTTTAAGGGTTCTTTGCTGGTTGCCGATGGATCTGATAACTCGCTTATAATACTGTTGCCATAAATATCTTGCCATGCAAAATTAACTTGTAATATATCACCTAATCCTAAATATGGACTATCGCTTCTATCGGGTAGTTCATTTTCTGAAGCTACTACTTCTTTGCTAAAACGAGTATATGGTATATTTACCTGATAATCCCAGGTATCATTAATTGTTAGTGTTTTTGGAACTTTGATTTTATCGGTACTCTCTGGATTTTCGGTGTCTGTTGTTGGACCAGAAGGCAAACCAATATTACTACTTTTAAAATAATCATTGGCTACCACTCGATAGGTGAGTGAGCTATACACATTTTGTAAGAATAGTTCTCCAAAATCTGCTGTTTTTGGATTATCGGGAACAGGAGCGGGTATAGGTCGTATAGCATCTATAGATGTAGTGCCTGTTGCAACGGTAGCTGTTCTGATCTTTGGACCACCAGTACTTGTAATATTTTGATGATCTGCAAAAATGCCAACAATATCCTGATTATAATTTGCTATAGAAGAGATGTTTTCTCCATAAAAATTGGATAATGAAGCAAAGGTAGTGCCGCCAGGACTGGTATCTACAGTAATCGTAAGCTTGGGTAAGAAAATAGCATCAAATAGGTTTAACTTATCTGGTAATTCGCTGCCTGATTTTTGTTTATTGATTTGCTGTATGGCGGCAACTGTGGTTTCAAAGCGATTAGCGATTTCCTGAAGTGTATTGCCACCAACTCCAACTTCATAAATACCTTCATTGATGTTTACTTTAATCCCTGATCTAAGAGTTAGGTTTTGATTATCGGTAGCTACATCTGCAATATTTCCGTAGTATGCATAGGCCAGTTCACGCAGTGTTTGTGTATTGGCAGATGCTAATTTTATGGGATTAGGATTGGATTGCGCAAAGAGTACAGTATTTTGTTTATTAATAGCTTCCCCATTAGCAAAAACATTCATATATGAAGTGATTGTATTTTGTAGACTTTCTTCAGCAGGTTTACTATACATTACAATAAATGATACTGTAGCTTCGCCGTTATCATCAAAAATACGGTCTATAAGTCCTTGTTTACTGTCTGTATTATAGTAGTATAGATAATATCCTCCGTTTCTGGTAATGCTGGCTTGCCATAGTAAGCGTAAGAAGTCTGTTTGCGTATTGAGCAGTCGCATTTTTTTGTCTTCAGGAATTGATGTTGTTTTTAGTAATGTATCAAAAGCTGTATCGGGTCTGGTTTCTGTAGAAAGGTTTACCTGAGCTAATCCCATTGTGAGTGCGTTTTGCGCATCGGTCTGTATACCATCTGGGGTGCTTCCATTAGAATTAACTTTATACGCCAGAATCAAACTGGCAATTAGCGAATTGTTATCACCAATTTCACTTACTATTTTTTCAAGAATATTAGCGTTATTACTATTTGCTCCAAGAATTTCATACGTGGTTTGTGTAGATGGACTATCAGAAACTACAGGTACTTTTTTTATAGTAACCTCTACTAGAGATCCTAGCCCATAATAGGCAACATCATGATTGATCATCTTTTTAGAGACGTCGTCGTATTGCCCCATTAAAAACTCCATTCTTGGATTAACTGCTCTTGTACTTATATCTGGAAGTTGAAGCAGCGTGTCTGGTAACGGCCATAAACTCAATGCTGGTACTCCGGGTGGGATACCTCCATAAGGAAGAGCAATAGCAGAAGCAGCATTCCAAACGATTTCTGTTGTATATGGATAACTGGCTGCACTATTTGCAAATAGATCTTTAACTCCTAAGAAACTAAGACCAGTGTTTATTTTATTTTTACTAGCATATTCAGCAACTTTATTTATACGAATTGCATCATCGCTATCGGGGTTAATAGTGATTACCATTTTTGCAGGATCATCACCATCAAACGACAACCATTTTAGAATATCAGGTTTTTTGCTAAAGGTAATATCAAAATTATTGCCTTCTGTAAGAGTAGGAATTGGGAACTGTTGACCATCTAGTGCGTATAGTCCTGCAGATTCTAGATCCCCGTATGATAAGACTCCTTTATTATCTTCTACCCACATACCTTGGAATTTTGGAGTAACTCCGTCTACAGGAAGTTTAAGACCAGCCAGATAATATCTCGAAGTCATACCTGATAAGTGTTGTATGCCTTGAGTTGCCTGAATTTCTTTAAGTAATTCTCCTACTTTAAACTGTTCTAGATTAGCCATATCCAGTGTAGTAGTATCAAATAGATCTGCAATTCTTCCATTATTATGATCGATACCACCAGAATTAGCCAGATCTTCTGGGGTAACATTAAATCTGGAGGCTACACTTCTCAAGTTGTCTCCTTCAATTGTAGTATATATAATTAATTCAATATTTAATGTCGCAATTGGAAGTAATAAATTTGGTATAGTAGCAATATCACCATCAGTAATCAAAATGTCGATGGTAATTTTGTTTCCATCTGGAACGATAGCATTGATAGCCTTAACGATTTCGGTTAGTGATTGAGAAGGTAAGGTTGTATAATCATAGGTATAGTTATTATAGGTAAAACTAATAGCAATACCTTGTTGCAGAATGTTTTGAGTTTCTTTATTTAGTGTTGCCAGGCTATTACCATCAAAACTCTTTCCGTAAATAGCTTGATTAGCAATACTATCAAAGGTATCTCCCTGCTGTACAGTATATGTGCTGTTTGAGATATACATGGTTTTACCAGAATTTAATGCTATACCAGAGTTGTCATTGAAAAGCTCGGCAATAGTATACGCCATATCCCCAGAGAGATCACCATTATCATTCACCCATTTTACAATACTGTCTGGGCTATCTCCACTATTAGTATAATATTTAAAGTCTTTTAAAGAATCTAGTGCATTTTGAACCATTTGTTTGGCAATCAATAAGAAATAATCACTGAATACAAAATTAGCTACAGAAATTTCCTGCCCTTCTGTAAAGGATACAAAAGTAGCAGGATCTTTCTGTTGCATTTGGATGGCTAATTGATCGAAATATTTTCTAAGATCGTTTATATATGTAGCAGAAATAGTATTATAATTTTCAAAATCATAGGTTACTCCTTTATAATCTGTACCATAATCTGGTGTCGATAATTCTAAGGATAATGCCATTGGGAAAAATGTGGCATTGACATCTGTTTCTTCTTGCGGTTGTTTTTGAATATGCAGATCAAACTGATCTGTCATAAAAGAATCGATAGCTTCTGTTGGGATTGGACTCGGATTAGAAGGGTTACTGAAATAAGCTAATAATTGTATTAACTGCAAACTAGTGACAGGAGTGTTATCTACTTGCTCACTAGAGATAGAACTACTTTGAAGCGCAGCTACTGCCCATCTAAAAATTTCTTTACTTAACAGTTCGAAGGAAGAATCGGTGGTGTTTTTAAAAGCTTTTTGATACCCATCAGTACGACTGTCTTGTGGGGATGTCATAGATTCTAAGAAGAGCATAGCGATATAACATGGTTGTTGCTCGCTTAGTTCGGTAGCTTTATCACCAGCCATAGTAAGCCCTAGTCCTAAATATCCTGTTAGTGGTACTACTGCTGCTGCTTTTTCGAGGTTAGACCAGTTGGGTATAACCTGAGTTAATGTTACTGTAAGTGGGTTGTGTAAAGCAATACGAAGTTGTTTTGCGCTTTGTAACCCATTTTGTGTATATGTTTTTAAAGCTATGCCAGATGTAACACCTTCCCATGGTGGATTGCTTGCGATGGCTTTGATGGTAATACTCTGATTGATGCTTGCAGAGAAGCTGAAGTGCATCTTTATTTTGAATAGCCCTAGGTTTATACTTACACTTAATGAAACACTTACTGAGGCCGATAACTGAATTACAATAGGCTCATAAGGAGAGAAGGTTAATTGAGCTAGTAACCTGATATCGATATTAAGATCTGCTTTAATGATCGCAAAATCAACCGTGCCATATAGTTTTCCGATAACACCTACTGTACCTCTAAACCAGAAATAATAGGCTTCTGCAACCTGAGCATTATTAGATTGCGAAGTGGTTGTAGTTATTGTTTTATATGGATTGAATTTAGCAAGAATCCCTTCTAAAATTGCTACTGCAGTAAGGCTAAACCCTGCTTTCAGAATACCAGCATCAAAATCATATCCAAATCCAAACTGCAAACCAAACCCAAATACCAGAACTGGATTAAAAGTGCCCAGAGTTGTGTCGGGAACTCTATTGGTGGTAGCACTGCTAAGTTTGCCAAAATAAACTCCGGCAGAACCCATAACAGGGATTGGGATACCTATTGGTGTCCAGATCAGAGTTTGAAAAGTGAATGATCGAGAAAAATCTTCTTTCCAGGGAAATCCTATATCTACCTGAAAATCACCATTGGTAAATAGTTCAATTCCAAAAACAGGTAAGGTAAGATTTACCTGCCCTAATTGTATTTTTCGCATTACAGTAGGCAAAGCAATTTCTGCCTTATACATGCCTACGGTATCACTGATCTTTTTGTATAAAATCTGAAAATCCAAACCTTTAAATATACGGGCTGGTTCTCCATTAAGAGCCAGGCGTAGGGCATATAAATTAGGATCATTAAAAACAATTTGCATGGTAATAAAGTAATTACTACTACTGGTATCAGATCCATTTGTTAAGACAACTGCCGAGGTATCTTTTTTATCTTCTTGAAGTTTAAGCACTCCAAAATTCATTCCTACCATCCAGTTACTGTTGGCATCTAGTTTTATATCAGGGATTTCTCCAGGTTGTGTAGGAGGAAGATTTTCTTTCATAATGGCTATAGCTTCCTCTACTTTTTCTACATTTTGAAAACCAGGAATTGTAACATGCTGCCCTAATGCTAATAAACGTAAATCTAGATATTGGTTTCCTTGCCCAGAAGGAGAGGGGGTGGTTTCTGGCTTAGCAGCATCCCACTTTAAAGGATCACTAGACTTTTTGCCTTCTCGTGGCCAGAAACTACCATTTAAAGTAACCATTACTCCATTATCTTTTGGATCAGGTTGATTTGATTTGTAGGTAACTCCAATAGATTTTATAGTAGCAAATCCTAAGGGAATTGAGCCTATCCCCAGACTGAAACTTACCTGTTTTAATGTAAAATCATATTTTAACTTAAGATTGTTAAGTGGTATTTTATCGAGAAGATTCCAGGGGGCAGCTAGTCCAAATTGAGTTCCTGTTGCCCAAGAGATCATTTGTTCTACCATGCTGCCAATAGTAGTAGACTCAGTAAAGCTTAATTCTGCAATATAATGAGGTTTTGCTGGGGTGCCAGTATTTTTTACTTCACCTTTTAAGAATTTCCAGATAATCCCAAAGGATTTTACGTTGGGATCAAAATCATAGAATGCTTTAAAATTAATGCCTAACCAGGTAACATTAGCATTAATGTTACCATAATATCCTACTTCTGTTTCTTTATCTTTTTTGCCATAGGCTACCATAGCATTTCCTTCTACACTAAGATCAAGGAAATCAATATCCCAGGGTTGGGCAGTTTTACCGTTAAACTCCCAGTATTTGGTTTTTGTCTGGATTTTGAAACCAAGTCCGTCAATAGCATAATCGAATCCGTCATTAGGTTTCCAGTCTGGTGCAATATAAAAGGTGAGTAGTTGCCCAATCTCTAGGGCTCCCGAAGTTTGTGTGCCTGTAAAGGTCCAACCACTTCCTGTGGCATAACTAGACTGTAGTGATAACCCGATTTTCATACTTTCGGGTAATACTACAAATTCACCCCCGATGCTAATTTCATTATTGCCTGTATTATGAATAACATTGAATGTTAATTTATTAATCGTGAAAAGTGGTCCTATAACTAAGGGTTTATCTGCTTCGAGAATGGTATTTAACTGATAGTATTTTTCATTTGGTTTTAAGTCAAAATCCAATAAGGTCACGGCGGTTTCTAATTCTAGCTTTGCATCAAATAATTCTAATAACTCACTAAGTTGAATTACACCATCACTTAGTCCTCCATGAACTTTGAAATCAGGATAAGTTCCTAAAACACTAACAGTTCCTTCGCCTATTGTAAAATCACCAGTTACCGTAAATTCAATTTTTCTATTTGCTACATCCTGTACATTATAAACTTGTACATCTACACTGGGATTAATTTGAAATGGAGGGTTTTCAGACAACTGCCACGGTGTATTTGTACTCATAGCATACGACATATAATCAAATGTATGAGTTTGATTGTTATAGTGTAGTTGAATGTCTTTTAAGCCAAATCCTGCCATTCCGTTCAAAGGAGGCTGAAGTACTTGAACCAGATTAATACCTCCGGCCATCTGGAAAAAACTAGACACACTAAGAGGACTGTTAAAACCACCAGTAATAAGCCAGGTGTTCTCTTCTTCAGGGTATTTAATCATTGTTTCCAGTACTATAGGATCATTATTGGCATCTTTTCCAGATCCAATAATGTTTCCTTTCAAACCTCCTTCTACTGCACTTCCTGCTTCATTAATTTTTAAATTGAAACCAGGTTTTTCGAAACCTATCCAAGGGATTCCGTCAATATTCCAACTTTGATTTATTTCCGTTTCAATCTCTGTTACAACTGATTCTTCGGGACTGGTAAAATTTAATGTAATATTAAAATTAGGACCAAAGGCAGTTGTTACACCTTTAGATAGGGTAACTTGTGTGACTCTATCTCCGTCTTTTTTTTCTGTAATATCATCTTTGGCTACAGTAATAAAAAACAAATTACCTGTTACTAGTTTAAAAAAGGAAGATAAATATGTATTTGGTAACGCATTTAGGATATTTATACCACCATTACTAGCATTATAGTTATTGATAAGTTTATTATATACCCCTTCTAATGTAAGTGTTTCTTCTTCTAAAATCATTAGATCGGTGTCAGAACTGGTTTTGGTGCGTGCTTTTGAAGATGCTAATAGTGTAACAATTGGTAAGACCAATTTTACTCCTACCAGACCAAGCATTAATTTATCATGAATATCTTGTTGATAATAAACTCCTAAATTCGTGAAATAGGTATGTATGTCATTAGATGCTATATACGAATTTACCATAAATGCTCCTGAAACAGCTAATGCATTGTAGTACTTTTCAGGTTTACCAGGATTTGTTTTTTGTATATAGGTGTCAAAAGTTTGATTTCTGAGGTTTAGTGCTGCAGTTTTTGCTGTTTCTGCTACAGATGAATAGTTTACAGCAGATAGGGTAGAGGGATAATTGGCTCTGTCTTCTTCTCCTGTTTTAGGAATTTGTAGAAAAGGTTGCCCCAGACTAATGGGTAGACTAGAAGATCCCTGTCCTTCAAAAACCCCAGGTAATCCCGAATTGGCATAGTAATAATTATAAACTTCCTGAGGAACTGGCCCAAGGGTGATAGCTACTATTTCTTTATTTTCTGCTCTGGTAAGCATACTGGTTAGATCATCAATTTCTATATAGCTCCCGTTTTTGTAACCTTCTACTAATGATAATGTATACCCTCTATCCATTAATGGTTGTACTTGTTGCCCCAGTTTAAGAATAAAATTATCTAAACTTAATTGGGCATAAGCTCCCATGAGATCGTTATCCAGATAGACTTCTTTGATTTTTGCTTTGAGAGTTGGTAAAGTACTGTTTTTGTTCTTCAAATCAGTGGCAAATGCTTTGGCATAATCAAAAGGCATTTCCTGATACTTTTCTTGTATTTTGGCAATATCACTAAGTATAAAAAATGCAATGGGGGTATTATTTTTCATTTGCGCAGTAAACGCAGAAAGAATTAAGTTTAAAGTCATCTCTGCTGGACTGGAAAACTGATGCAAACCATATATTGGCCAAAGCCGAAGTTCTTTTTTTGTGGTATAAGCATTATAAATAGACTCAGCATTTATAGTTCTTATTTTTAAATCGGTATTATATGTTTGATCTTTTGCATACCATTCCCATAAGGTTTCTGGTACAGTTTTTAGAGAATCTGCAGGAAATTTAAATGCTAATTCTGCAAATGAGGCTGATTCATTTGTTAAATTGTATGGGTCTTTATCTTTGCGCTCTATTTGATTAGGTGCTTTTTCCCATAAATAGGGTTGTAATCTCAAAAAATAAGTAACATTAAAAAGATCTGCATAATTTATTTTGCTGTTATCAGCTCCGCCAGTAAATCCAAAATCGATTTGTTCCAAATCTAGCTTTGTATTTTTATATTCTAAAAAGGTAATGGTGGCTTTACCATAGGTTATATTGGTTGTTAAAATCTTATCTGGGATAAGACCAGTAAGTAGTATTGCTAATTTATCTGGGGTATCTGACCCAGAGTAGATTATTAAAATATTTTTAGAATAGTCTGTAGTATCCACTATTCTTTTCATAATATTTACTGTAGTGGCCTGATGCCCAAAATTTGGAGTGCTGTCTACATAAAATCGTAGCTCATCCTTACTTTTTATAAGTGTAAGCATATCCTTTATTGATGCACTGGTAGTAGCCTCACTAGTATCCTGCCCTTGCATTAATTTGATAAAAAGATCATTGAAATCGCCCATCTTAAACTATTTTTATGATTTGTGTAATTCTTTGCAGAATTTATGATATGTTGGTTATAAATATCTGTCTATACTATTATTCTACCAATGTTGCTGTTTTTTTGTTGTTTGTTAAGCTTTTTATAGTTCTTGGGTCATCTTTGTTGTACATAGCATACCAACCTAATCCAGATGACTTTCCTCCAGAATTTGGATTGCCAAACAGGTAAAATAAAGAAGAACCATTAGGCGGAATTTTGAGTAATCCTAAAAACTTCAAAGCGATTTGAGTAAACATAAGAAGGAACGAGTTTTGAGTATTGTCAAAAGTTAACCGAAGTTGTCCTATAGAGAGTTTAAGTACCGATTGTAGGCTAATCAATTCTGCTCCACCGCCCGTACCTGGTAGAGAAATACCAATGTTGGCATTATAAGTATCTCCTGTGCTATCAGGCGCCCAACTTAATAGCAGAAAAGAGTCTAAACTTACTTTACCTGCCAATTCTCCTGGGGTTCCCATATTGAGTTTAAAATCCAAACCATACCATATTGAGTTATTAACTCCAGACAATCTAACATCGGGAATTACTGTTAAGAAACCCTTGTCCTGAGGACTTTTTTCACTGTTTCCGATAATTAGACCTTTTAGATCCAGTGCAAAATTGATAAATAAGCTTTTGCTTCTGGCTGTACTGGTGGTGATATCAAAAGTGATTTCTTTTGCATCAAAACTCAAAGATTTATTTTGCTGTGGGTTTTCAATTTCATAAACCATAGAAATCCCCAGATTGTTAAAATTTAGACCACTTCTTGGAGTGAGGTTATCGTTATCAGGACTTCCAAAAGAGAAAATGTCAAAATGAGTTATGTTTCCCGAATCACTTGTATTCTCAATGATTTTGTAATCAATGAATCCCTGCATACTAAACCAGGATTCATCATACCCTTCTTTAGGAGTGTCTCGCGTAGTTAATACTACATTATTGATCTCTATTTTATTATAGATATTACTATCAAACAAAAAGATATTATCCTCAGCACTACCCATGCTATATACTGTATTCCCGTTATTAATCTGAAAACTACCTTTGAGTAAAATATTTTTGAAAATATTTTCTGGATTGCCCATACTTAATACTTCACTATCAAAAAGTGAATTGATGGTTAATTGAGAGTAGCTTTCAAAGCTTTTTACGGCGGTGTTTTCGAATAAAACTTTTAACGAGAGTAGCCTAAAATCGTAAGTATCTGCAGTAGTGGGGGAGATGGTTTCTGGTGGATTGATGGTGTCATCAAAGTCTGGATCTACATAATAAATCAGACCAAACATAGTACTGGATTGATCAACAACAGCTCCCGTGTTTCCTTTGGTTACAGGGCTTATTTCTACAGCAAAGTGATGTGCATTAAATGCTTCGGGATTGGTAATTCCTGCCATGATCCCCTGAAGATTTGTAGGAATTTCTTTAATATCCATTCGTAGTACCAGAATACCTGTCCAGTTTTCATCGGTAGCAATTTCATTAAACTTAGAGAAATATTCGTTATCAGACTGCTCGTATGTTTCTTTAAAATAGGATTGCAGCCATTGTGATAGTATGATCAATTGGTCGGTATCTGGATCTTGTTGTACGCCTTCGGAATTAATGGTAGACGGAGCACCAAATTGATCACGTTGCGTCCATTTTTTGGGATTAGCGACCAGACTTTCTTTGGCACTGATTTCAAGATCGGGATTAGGGTCATATAATTTGCCTTTACGCCCCTTAATAATCATAATATTTTTGTAGTTGTTGTATTCGCTTCCTTGTCCTACATTGGCCTGCAACCCCCAACTATCAATACTCATGAGATTATTGAATGTGGCTGTTAGAGGATCTTCTTCGCCTAATGCTCCTAAATATTTTGAATTTGCAGTGACCAAAAAGAGATCACTGGTTTGTAGTGCCTCGACCAGTTCGTTTTCGGGATTTGAAAACGCTAGTTTGTATTTTTCATTATGATCTGTATTCTGACCTAAGAACACTTCGTTCCACAGGGTTTGTCCTCCGTTTTGAGTTGTATTGACCAAAAGCCCCGAAGGAGTTGTAGAAGTAGTAGATATTACTCCATTTTTATTTATCATTTGTTTCGCAGATATTAGCGAAGTACTTGTACTTGCTTTTCCGATAGTATATCTGCGAGTTTGACTGATGATTTGACTTTCAAATGTTTCTGTGTCTGATTTAGAAAAAGAAGTATTACCATTTCCGACGGTTAACCCCAGATATGGAACTATCGGAAATAAGGTGGTATTATTGGCTGTATATGTAAACCCTAAATTATTATGAACAAATACATCCTGATATTTAAAGGAAGAGTTACCTTCTCCAAAAAGAGCTGATCCTTTAGGCTGAGATACATAGGTAATTGTATTGCCAGAAGTGTTTAGTATCGTTGCCCAAGAAGTTTCTTTTGTATGTGTTAATAAAGGTGCGGTTGGTGATTCTGGTGCTTTTACAGATGAAGCAGCTTCAAAAGGGAATTGAGGTGACAATGCTGCATTTTTAGAAATAAAACGAATGGTATCTCCTTTTTGACTTAGAGTAAAAAATTCTGTGCCTTGTAGACCACACATCATGTAGTATTCGCCAGTGGTTGTTTCTTTTTGAAATTCAATTTCAAAATCTCCTTCTGGAGTAAAATGAAATTGTTCGATATTATTACTTTCATTAATAGCTCCGTTAGAAATTACTAAACGAGCATTATATATGTTGTTGGCATTTTGTTTAGGTAATAATATTATTTGATTTCCATAATTAGAAGTGAAATAAGAGTGTAAGATTGTATCACTTTCATCTTTGTTTTTACCAGTAAAATCAAAATAAGTTCTTCTTGAGTTATATGCTGTATTGATATTACATACAGAAGAATCGTCATTAGGGCAAGGGTCAAAGGTTTTATTAGTAACATCTGATGGGTCGATTGTAATACTAAACCCAAGGTAATCTCCTGCAGGAGTACTTTGGGCTAATGGCAGCCATTCTGATAGTGAATCTTCATCGCCTTCTTCTTTAGGGAATAAATATTGAAATCCCCATTTTAAATCATCTAAAAGGGAGAGTCTGTTGATAAAAAAATTAGAAAAGCGTATACAGCCTCGTAATTTTCCTGAGAAATCGATGTATCCTATTTTGGTAGGAATTGTTTCTGGAGATGAGGTTCCTGAAAAATCAATGACTAGATTACTTGGGTTGCCATTAAGCATAATGATATCAGAAGTATCATCTAAAATGAGATTCATTCCGTTTTGTATAGTAAGAGATAAACCAGAGGTTAAAGGGGCATGTAATCCAGTATTTAGTCTAGAACCATTGGGACTAAGCCCCATGAATGAAGTATTAGACTTGTCAATCTCATTGATATTAATTTGTCTAAGCCATATCATTGCTCTATTGGCAGAACTAGAGGAGATGAGCTTATTGATGTTTTTTACAAAAACTTCGGCTTCTGCGTCATTTTCAATAGAAGGTACCTGAGCAGAAAACACAAAGTTACCATTGTAGTATGTGTTTGTGAGGGCATCTTTTAGATGAATAGTATCATTGGGAGGATCGATATCTTCTGGAGTAACAAAAGCAATAAAACCACGATCATCTGTTGTGTTTTCAGCAATATATAACTGATTGATAAACTTCTTAGAGAAAACTGTCATGTTTAATAGTTAAGATGGATAAAGGAGATGAACCTTTCTTTAGTTTTTAAAGAATATAAGAGCACTACTACTTTATTTTTATGTGAAAAAGCAACTACCCCAGTTAAAACAAAAAATACTGATATTCAGGAGAGTAAAGACCTATATATGCATAGGTCTTTACTTACCTAAATACACAAATTAATTACACCTTATCGTAATACAAAGGAAGTAATGTACAATAATATTACCCCAACTATTTAATTAGTAAAGGTATAGGCGGTAGCCATAGTTTCCTGATTACTATTTCCAATAGGATTATATCCGCTCATAAAAATAGCTATAGTATACGTAAGACCTCTACCAATACTGATATTATTAAAAGAGCCTCCATTACGGTCTGTTAACTGAACAGTAGCCAGTGGGCGAGTATGGTACGATGGTGCTCCTGATTGCCATATTGCTGCCCATCCGCCATTAGATTTAAAATCAATTTGGTTGGGGAAGTTTTGCAAATCAAATGCCACGCTTGTAGAACCAGGTCTTACTTCAGAAATGATTCCTTCAAAATTAGAGTCGTTATCAGGTTTACCTTTTGCCGGAATAAAAGAAGAAGAACAGATGTTTCCATAAGTTTGCGCTGGTGCATGTAAATTTGGTCCCACTGCAAACCCTACGATATAACTATTGTTGTTAATATCAAAAGAACCACTAAAAGTAAGTGACCCAGCTTGTGTATTACTAGGTATGGGCATACTGTCTAAAGGAGGAGTGCCAAAAGGAATCTCGTTGTGATCCTGCCATAATACCACTTGATTTCCAAAAGTATTTGGTTGATTTCCTGGAAGAGTGTCATAGTTAATGTCGATTCTAGTCGCTTGTACGTTGGTAATTTCAATTTTAGTAGTTAATACAGTTGTTAACTTTCCTTGTTTTTCTAATGTTGCAGTACTCATAATAGTTTAGATTTAAATGTTAGTTTTTGGTTTTAAAATATAGTTATTCATCCAATGTTGGATCACTTGTGTTAAATCTTAATATAGCAGCAGCAGTAGTATGATCTGCTTCCATAAAATATATTAAAGTATATTCAGTATCTCTACCCAGCGATAGGTTGTTTAGTGCTACAATCCCTTGGTTGGAGTAACCTTCTATTTTTGATTTAATAAGAGCATTAGGAGGTAAGTTGTATGGAGAGGTATAGCCTTCCCACAATCCGATCCAATTTCCGTTTTTTTCTGGCAGATAGCCAGAAAGTGTTTGATAGTAAGCAGATAATGAGGTTTGCCCTAAATTTTCAATTCCAATATGTACATAAGATAGAGGTGATTTAATACCGCCTGCACCTAAAATGGTACTTGCACAAATAGTTCCTGATCCAGAACCAACTCCATATCCCACCACATAACTATTATAGGTAATAGTAAGATCATCAATAGTAACTGTACCACTTTGGGTGTTAACTCCTATCTCTATTGTTTTTAAAGGTTCTACAGTCCACGGAATAACAGATGCTTCCCAAATAGCTATAAAATTTTTGTATGTTGATGGTTGGTTAGCTGGAAGCCCAGAAAAGGCTACAGTAATTGATTTTCCAGTAAAATGGGTGATTTCGATTGTACATGTATTGAGTTTTGCTGTTCCGATTGATACAGCAAGAGACTGATTTTTTTTCAAGGTAATAGTATTAATATTAGAGGTATTAAACTTCACGACAGAATGAGATGCCAAAATGTATGATGATTGACTCGGGATAGATAAAAAGAATATTACAATACTTAATGTTATAATTTTCTTAGTAGTAAATCCGTAAAGTCCCAGTTTAATGAAACAGTTGAAATTTATTAGCATTATTATTAACTTTTCGATTTGTGTGTGTGAATTGGTATTTTGAGTATGAATGTACTCTTGTACTAAGATACTTTTAAATGAAAACATTTCCTATAGGTATAAACCCCTGTTTTTTAGTATTTTATGATAATGTTTTTAAGGCTATAGATGAAGGGATTACCACAAAAGTGAAGTGTGAAATGTGTACTATTATCTCTGTTTTAAAAGTACCCGATACAAGTTGTTCTTTTTTGATTATGCTACAAAATAAAACTTAGTCATAGCTACTAGATAATGTTTGTCGGAAAATCTATCGGCTTTAAGCCAATAGTAGTTTAACTCATGATAAACTTTCAAAATATTGAATTTAATACTAAGAACTCATCTTGAGTAGTGATTTTTGTGCATAATGAAGCTTATTTTTTTCAGCATAGCTTAGTTATGTTGAAAAAATGAGCAATAATGAAGGTGTAAAATGAGAATTTTGCAGGCAAAAGCATTACTCAAGATAAATTCTACTACAATATGCTATGAGTTTATAGATTATAGTAGTTCTTCATAAAAGTGATGTTAAAGGTTCTTAAGTAATGTCTTGTTTCTGCTTTGTTATTTTAATAGTAAGCCAATAAAATGCATTAGGGATTGTAGTGAAAATCCCATAGCCCAATGATAGTGAGGTGCGAGGAATTGTAATGAAAAGCTCGACCCGAGAGGGAAATGCCCTTAGATGATAAAATAGGATTATTATAAATTCACGTCATTTTTTATCCAATTCACGTCATTTAGTTGTTTTATTGATACTTAGTTTTGTATAAAAATTTATTTAGATTAAATAAAAACAGCTATGCTGAACACCCAAATTACCCCTAAACCGAATCTTGCGGTTGATTATCTTTTTGATGCTCATTCTAAACATGAATACGAAGAGTATATACAAAAAACTATTCAATATATTAAGACTTTTTTGGATAATGACTGCTTCTATAGCGGTGAATCTGCAGAGATGCTTAAATCTCGAAAAGAAGGAATTTCAGTAAATTCACAGACTAATTTATCTCTGGATCAGGCATTGCGAGAGATCAAAGATGTATTTCTTGATCATGCCATCTCTTTTCATCACCCTCGTTATGTAGCGCATCTTAATTGTCCTGTTTTATTGCCTGCATTGGTAGGGGATTTAATAGCTTCATCTGTTAATACTGCGATCGAAACTTGGGATCAAAGCACATCTGCTACCTTAATAGAACAAGAAATAATTCGTTGGATTTGTAATGAGATGAATTTCCCTGCACAATCAGATGGTGTTTTTACCAGTGGGGGCACACAATCTAATTTCAAAGCGCTTTTGATGGCACGGGATCATTATGCATTTACACATTATGGGATCAATCTAAAAGAGAATGGATGGTCTGATGAGGTAAGTAAATTTCGTATTTTTTGTTCAGATAAATCACATTTCAGTGTCAAAAAAAATGCAGCTTTACTGGGTATGGGGTATGATGCTGTTATACTGGTAGAAACAGATGATAAGATGAAAATGAAAGTAGATGCTCTGGTACATGCTATAGAAAAAGAAAAACAACAAGGTAATAT
>CAKMZM010000018.1:20667-32388 GCA_929200365.1 uncultured Flavobacteriaceae bacterium
TACTATGCAGATTATCTAAATCCCATTGAAAACAGAGATGAAGAACATCCAGATCTTATAGAAAAATCTATCCAGACTACCCGTAGGTTTGATGCTTTAAAGTTATGGTTTACATTAAAAGTAACAGGAGCCAAAACTTTAGGGACTTTTCTGGAAAAGGTACATTACCTAGCACTAGAAGTATATTATGTTATCAAAGATGATATCTATTTTGAAGTAGTACACAAACCCGAATTAAGTACTTTGGTATTTAGATTTATAATACCTAGTGTAACCGATCAGAAGGTTTTGGATAAAGTAAATCTCGATATCAAAAATACGCTGTTTAATTCTGGAAAAGCCTCTGTAGCCAGCACAAAATTTGATAGTAAAGTCTATTTGAAATTTACGTTGTTAAATCCGAGAACCACGAAAGAAAACCTTATAGAAATTGTTCAAATGATCAAAGAGCAGGGATTAATCTATGCAATGAATAATTAAAACAATATAATGATGAGTGATACTAAAATAATAGATTTTGTGGCGGTAGGTATTGGTCCTTTTAATTTGGGTTTAGCCTGCTTAACCGAACCCATTGATGGATTAGAAGGAGTTTTTTTAGACAAAAACTCTAAGTTTGACTGGCATCCAGGGATGTTGCTTCAGGATACAACATTGCAGATTCCGTTTATGGCAGATTTGGTTACTCTGGCAGATCCTACCAGCCCCTTTAGCTTTTTGAATTATATCAAAAAACAAGGGCGTATGTATTCTTTTTATATAAAAGAGAATTTTTTATTACTACGTAATGAGTACAACCAATATTGCCAGTGGGTGACAGAACAGCTGCCAAATCTGTTTTTTAATACAGAAGTAGCTCACATACAATATAATAAGAAAGACGCACACTATGTAGTTACTTCAAAATGCACGCTAACAGATGAATTAAAAATATATAAAGCAAGAAAGCTGGTTTTGGGCACAGGAACCCAACCTTATGTTCCTGAATGTTGCAAACCATTAAAAGGAAAAGCATTTCATTCTTCATCATACCTGAAGCATAAATCATTATTACAGTCTAAGAAATCGATAACAATATTGGGTAGCGGGCAAAGTGCAGCCGAGATTTTTTATGACCTTTTACAGGATATTGAAACCAAAGGATATCAATTAAACTGGATTACAAGATCTCCACGATTTTTTCCATTAGAATATTCTAAATTAACCTTAGAAATGACCTCGCCAGAATATGTGGATTATTTCTATAATCTACCACAGGATAAAAAGGATTACTTAATTCAAAATCAAAAACATCTTTATAAAGGAATTAATCAAGATCTGATTGCAGATATCTATGATTTGATCTATACCAAGCAATTAACTAATGATGTTAAAATATCATTGCGTACCAATTCTGAATTGACCAAAGCAAAATATAATGAAAATTACGATGCTTTTGATCTTGAATTACACCAAATTGAACAAGATAAACAATACAGACATCAAACAGGGGCATTGATATTAGCAACTGGCTATACCTATCAGAAACCAGAATTTGTAGAAGGTATAGCAGATCATATTCGATGGGATGATAAAAACCGATATGCCGTACATCGCAATTACAGTATTGATAAAAAAGGTAAGGATATTTATATACAAAATGCAGAGTTGCATACACATGGGTTTGTAACTCCAGATTTAGGAATGGCATGTTATCGCAATTCTTTTATTATTAGAGAACTAACAGGAAAAGAATATTATCCAATAGAAAAACGTATTGCTTTTCAGCAATTTGAAGTAACCAAAGATGAAGAAATTAGCGCCAAAGAACCTGTTTTAAGGTAAACTAGATTTCACAGCTCTTAAAAACCTGTGAGGTTTAATAATTATAACATCGTAATGAGCTTAAAAAAAATTCTTATTCTCATGACTCTGGTGGCAGTAGTAAGTGATTATTTACTACACCCTTTTTATCCACAGTTTTTTGAAGCTCGTTTTGGGGTTACAGATCCCAAATATGTAGGATATTATTTTGCTGCCATTTGTTTTATAGTAATGATTGCATTTCCGTTTTGGGCATATATATCCAAAAAAGTAGCCGAACTTAATATCCTGGTATATACCCAATGTATAGCAGGAATATTAGCACTGTACTGCTATCAGACCACCTCTTATATTAATTTCTGGATCATATCCCTGATTATGGTAGTATTTAAAGGAAGTTATCTTTTGGTATATCCTTATATCTTAAAAATCATTACCAAAAAAGAACATACAGCTACAATAGGGATACTCTCTGTTGTTGTACATCTGGGAGGAATTTTGGGAGCAGTGATTGGCGGATTGACAGTAGATTTGGTTGATGCCAGTTATATTTTTCTGGTAATGGCCGCAGGAGATTTTATACAAATGGGAATAAGTGTTTACCTGTTACGAAGTAAAAAATATGATACCCATAAAATTATCGAAGCTCAACCTGAACCTGACGCTAAGGATAAAATTATCCCTCAGGGTTTTATCCTTAAGATTGGGGTAGTAACCATGATTTTATATTTTAGTGATTTTCTGATTCGCCCTTTTTTCTCGTTGTACTGGGAAAGTCTTTCTGGTTATACTAATAAATTGATTTCGGGAAGCATATATGCCATACCTGGTGTTATAGCACTTATTGCTCTTTGGATCAACACAAAATATACTCCGAAAAGTGAAAACAAGAGTATCATATCTGCATTGTTTCTGGGGATGATTGGACTCATACTTCAGGGGTTTCCTGTTGAGGCTATTGTAATTGTAGGAAGGATCATTTATGGTTGGGCGATTTTTCAGGCTGTTGTACGTTTTGATGTACTACTGTTTGAGTATAGTTCACCAGATTCTTATGCTATTGACTACAGTAAAGTGCATTTTTTTCAGAATCTGGGAGTATTACTTGCTTCTTTTTCGGTAGGGATTATAGTAGATCAGCATGGATTACAAATTCCATTTACAGTAGCGCTGGCAGGTTTTATTATTACACTCGTAATGTATTATTTCATGTTTTACAGAACAACATTGAGAACACGGGCAAAGAACCTAGCAAAAACATAAAGATTTTATATGTCAGTACAAGAACATACAAGTATAGTAACATCTGCAAAAGAAGGATATGAGTTTTCGTCATCATATAAGGGCTTTGGTCATATTCATATACGACATTTTGATGTCGAAACCGATAGTATTGTATTACACGATTGGGTAAATCGTGATTATGCTATATTCTGGGGCATGCAACACAGTTCGGTAGAGAAAGTAAAAACCGAATATACCAAATTAATGCAGCCAGAGCATTATGATATTTTTGTTGGTGTATATAATGAACAACCCGTTTTTGTATTAGAGCGTTACCACCCACAACAAGATCTTATCGGGAAATATTACTCGGCTCAAAGCAATGATTGTGGGATTCATAGTATAGTAGCACCACCATCGGGAAGTAAAATTGAAAATTTCACATGGTATATGTTTGATACGATCATGAATTTTGTTTTTCAGGATGAAAAAATAGATCGAATTATAGTAGAACCCGATATACGAAATAAAAAAATGTTTGCGATTTGCCAACGTGTAGGCTTTCAGCTTGATACTATTGTTGAACTTCCGCATAAAACGGCACAACTCGCTTTCTTAACTAGACAAAAACATGACCAGCTTAAATTATTTCCACAAATCCATAAACGAAGTGCAATGAATACTCTAGATAATGCCGTTTCACCCCAACAATCTGTAGCTCATATACAACCAGAATTATGGGTTAAAGTGAATACTTTACTGATCAAAAAAGCAATATGCGAATTTAACCATGAGCTACTAATACAACCCAAAATAGTAGAAAAACTAGAAGGTGGTTGGAATATGTATACTTTGGAAGCTGATAACTCGGAAATCTTATATAAATTCAGAGGAAAACAATTAGCGTTAAATCATCTGTGGATAAGGGAAACTTCTATTCAAAAATATGAATCAGGAAAAGAGGTAAAGCTTGATGCTATTTTATTTGTCAAAGAGTTTAAGGAAAAATTGAGGATTGATGCTACTGCAATGCCTGTATATCTCGAAGAAATTATTAGCACTCTGTACGGAAGTGCTTTTAAACATCTAAAAAGAAATCCTTTGGCTATAGATTTGGTCTCTGCAGATTTTCAGACGATAGAACAATCCATGATGGAAGGCCATCCTGGTTTTGTGGCTAATAATGGTCGAATAGGATTTGATAGTAGTGACTATAGATCGTATGCTCCCGAAGCTGGAAATTCTTTTTACCTGATATGGTTAGCAGGTCATAAAAGCAGTGCTGTCTATGCTGCTATCGATGATTTGCCATACGAAGTCTTAATTCAGCAAGAATTAGATGCAGATACAATTTCATCATTTAATACTATAATCAAAGATAAAGGTTTTGATCCAGATGAGTATTATTTCATTCCTATGCACCCCTGGCAATGGTTTAATAAATTAGCCAATATATTTTCGCCAGAGATTGCCAAAGGAAATTTGATTTGCCTGGGATATGGCCCAGATCAATATCTGGCTCAGCAATCTGTACGAACACTGTTTAATATTTCGAATCCTCATAAGCTGTATACCAAAACAGCTCTTTCTATCTTAAATATGGGATTTATGAGAGGATTACCACTGTATTATTTGGGAACTGCTCCAAAAATGGCAGTTTGGTTAGAAGAGTTGTTATATAGTGATTCTTATATTATTGAAACAGGATTCAGGATGTTAGGAGAGATAGGTTCTGTTAGTTATGTCAATCCATATTTTGAAGAATTCGGCCCTCATAATGACTATAACAAAATGTTAGCCTCATTATGGAGAGAAAGTCCGATGGGTGCTATAGCCGAAGGGCAAAGATTAATGACAATGGCAGCTTTTCTGCATGTTGATCAAACAGGAGAAGCATTATTACCTAAGATTATAACTGCCTCTGGCTTATCCATATCAGAGTGGTTGCGTCATTACTTTGAGACATATCTAAGTCCTCTGTTACATTGTTTCTATCATTTTGATTTGGTGTTTATGCCTCATGGCGAAAACATAATCATGGTATTAGAGGATCACACACCTGTAAAGATATTAATGAAAGATATTACCGAAGAGGCCTGTATTCTTAATCCCGATGTTCAATTACCAGAACATCTTAAGCGTATGTATGCAGAGGTTCCCGAAGATGTAAAATTACTATCAGTTTTTACAGATATTTTTGATGGTTTTTTCAGATTCATGTCTCACATTCTGGTTGAACATGCAGGATATCCTGAAGAGAATTTCTGGAAATTGGTAGCAGAGAATATTCAGCTATATCAGGAGAAGTATCCCGAAAAAGAAGATAAATATCAGCAGTACGATCTTTTTGCACCAGATTTTCATTTATCGTGCCTTAACAGGTTGCAGTTAAATAACAATAAACAGATGATTGATCTCGATGATCCAGTTGCACTACTTCAGTTTGCAGGAAGATTGCAAAACCCTATCGCTGCTTTTAAAAAGGAAAAATCCACTTTTCAGGCATAATACATTTGTTTATGAATAATACTGAGATCATACCGGCTACTATTTTTTCTAAAACCATTAAAGGTTTGGGAGATATACATTTACGTTTCCTGGATATAGAAAAAGATACCAAAACTATTTATGATTGGGTAACCAGACCTTATGCAATGTATTGGGGTATGCAAGAATATACATTAGAAGAAGTAAAGCTCTCATATCAGCAAATAGTCGAATCAGAGCATCATGATGCTTTTATAGGAATACTAAATAACCAACCTATTTTTTTGATGGAAAGCTATGATGCTTTAAAAGACCCTGTTTCAGCATATTATAATGCAGAAAAAGGAGATCGGGGAATGCATATTTTGGTTAGTCCCATCAAAAAAAAGATCTCAAACTTTACCTGGTATATCTTTTCTACTATACTCGAATATCTGTTTAGCGATCCTCAAACCAATCGTATTGTGGTAGAACCTGATGTGAGAAATGAAAAAATTCATATACTCAATAAAAGGGCAGGATTTCAGTATCATAAAGAAATTGAATTACCACATAAAAAAGCAGCACTGGCTTTTTGTGAAAAGAAAGATTATGAAAAAGCCCTTTTACTAGAAGCGCATAAAAAAAATACACAAAAAACAGAAACCAATGACTAAGCCAGATATGATAATCCAGGCAGAAACCAATATAGATCACCTAAGTCCCGAAGTTTGGGAAAAAGTAAATCGAACTCTGGTTAAAAAAGCAATTAGCGAATTTACGCATGAATTACTTTTACAACCCAAACCTCGGTATCAGGAAAAATATTGGGGACATTATGTTTTGATTACCGATATACCAGAAATTACGTATGAGTTTAGGGTCAAAAAGAGATATCTGGATCATTGGCATATCGATGAAAGCAGTATCATTAAAAAACAAAATGAAAATCCCGTACCTGTTGATGCCATACAATTCATTTTAGAGTATAGAAAAACCCTTGGTATTCCTGATGATATGTTACCCACTTATCTCGAAGAAATTACCAGCACTTTATCGGGTGCTGCCTATAAGTATCACTCTAAAAAATGTACCTCAAAAGAGTTAACTCAAAGTAGTTTTCAGGTAATAGAACATGCAATGACCGAAGGGCATCCGTGTTTTGTAGCTAATAACGGTCGAATAGGTTTTGATACCGAAGATTATAATAAATATACACCCGAAACCAATAATCCATTTCAGATTATATGGCTGGCAGGGCATCAAAGTAAAGCTACATTTACTGCTGTAAAGGGTTTTGAATACAAACCGTTGATGAGACGGGAGCTGGGAGTTTCTACAATAGCCAGATTTAATAGTGTATTAGAAGATTTGGAACTGGATATGGAATCCTATATTTTTATCCCGGTACATCCCTGGCAGTGGTATAACAAAATAGTTCACATTTTTGCAGCAGATATTGCAAATAGAGACCTGGTGTTTCTTGGAAAAGGAGAAGATCAATATTCTGCGCAACAATCCATAAGAACATTATATAATAAAACGACTCCCGATAAATTATATACCAAAACAGCACTGTCTATCTTAAATATGGGGTTTATGCGTGGTCTTTCACCTTATTATATGCAAAGTACTCCTCATATAACTACATGGATAACAAAACTATTGAAAGATGACGTATATCTTAAAAAAACGGGTTTTACGATGTTGGGCGAGGTCGCTACAGTTGGATATAGAAACCTTAATTATGAAGTTTTAGGAAAAACAAATGCTCATAATAAAATGCTTTCTGCCTTGTGGAGAGAATCCCCTGGATCTAAGATTAGAGAAGATCAGCAAGTCATGACTATGGCCGCCTTTTTGCATATAGATAATTATAATACTTCGTTATTGGCCGAATTGATAAGAGCTTCTCCATTCGACATTACAACCTGGTTAAAGAAATATTTGCATTGTTACCTAAGCCCTTTGTTACATTGTTTCTATGCGTATGAGTTGGTGTTTATGCCTCATGGCGAAAATGTAATCATGGTGTTGGAAAATCATACACCTGTGAAGCTATTAATGAAAGATATTACCGAAGAAGTAATCGTTTTTAATTCTGAATTAAACTTACCCGAAGAAGTAAAACGCCTGTATACCGAAACTTCTAATAAGATGAAAATACTTTCAATTTTTACAGATGTGTTTGATTGTTTTTTTAGGTTCATGGGAGATATACTTGAAGAATATATCCAGTATCCAGAGGAGTTATTTTGGGAGATGGTTGCCGATTGTATTAACGTATATCAAGAAACACACCCCGAATTAGAAGCACAGTTCGAAAAATATGATCTTTTTTCACCCGAATTCGACAGATGTTGTCTTAATAGATTACAGTTAAATAACACAAAACAAATGCTGGATCTGGCAGATCCTATAGAAAGTTTACAGTTGGTGGGAACCCTTAAAAACCCTATTACACAGTATCGCAAAACCAGAGTACATATTCCTACTATACATAGTGTATAAGAATAAAAATAATGTAATAAAAATCACGTAACACTGATTTTTAATTGCCTCAGCAGCACAGAATAGTATCTATTTATTCTAATAAGACATGAACGAAACAATTCAAATATGGTTAGATAAGTTTCAGAGCATTTCTGGAGTTATCATTATCGTGCTTGTTATTATAGAGTGGACTATTCTGTTTGTAACCCGTAAAATAGAAAGCCATAAAGAGGGTGTGGTAAATATAGTATCCTATATATTAGAATCTATTCCTTACATTTTTTTGGGTAAGATTGTGATTTTAGGAATAATGATGTGGGGATATGAATATCGCTTGTTTACTCTGGGGTATGAATGGTATATATGGGTATTAGCCTATATTTTATATGATTTTATGTTTTATATATTACATTTTATAGGGCATAAAATTCGATTTTTTTGGTGTATCCATGGGGTACATCATACCGCAGAAGAAATGAAAATGACTGTAGCAGTGCGAGGATCATTTCTTATTTTTTTACACATGCCACATACCATATTATGGCTTCCCCTGTTGGGATTTGACCCATTTATGATTTTTATCATTGAACTGATAGCAAATCTATATGGACTCTATGAACATGTGAGCGAAAAATTAGTTGGTAGACAGCGCTGGTTAGAGTGGATTTTTATAACCCCTTCTTTGCATAGGGTGCATCATGCCAAAAATCATAAATACCTGGACACAAACTACGGAGAGACTTTTTCTATTTGGGATAAAATTTTTGGAACCTTACAGGTAGAATTAGAAGATGAAAAACCAGTATATGGATTAATGGGAGATACAATAAACAGTGAGAGTTTATGGCAAATTCAATTGCTATTATGGAAAGAACTTAGGGCTGATATGAAAACAGCAAAAAAGATATCAGACAAATTAAAATACTTGATTATGTATCCTGGTTGGAACCATATTGATGGAGGTAAAAAGGCAAGTGACTATAGAGCTGAAGCATGGATACGAGATGAGTTAATAAAGCGAACACAAAAAGAAGCACAAACGTAAATATAGATGAGAAATAATAGTAGTAATAGAATTTTAGCAATTGATTTGGCAAGAGGGGTAAGTGTATTGATGGTAATCATAGTGCATACCTTATGGATATATGGTGATATACCTACCCAATCAAGTACCTGGCTGGGAGGGGTAGTTCATTTTATAGGAAAAGGAACTCCGATGTTTTTAATTGCAATGGGGGTTTCATTTACCTTATCCAGAAATCAAAGTATAGTATTATCTATAAAACGGGCATTATATATTCTGGCTGCAGGGTATATTATGAACTTTCTAAAATTTGTTTTACCAGTTCTAATTGGGACAATGCCAGATGCCTTTATAGAAGCCTATGGCTGGACAGCTCCTGCTACTATAGATAACATGATATACATGCTACTTACTGGTGATATATTACAACTTGCAGGGGTTTCTCTATTATTTATGGGAGTTATAAACAAATTTTCAAAAAACAAATATATACCATTAATTATTGCATTTATAATAGCTGTAGTAACCAAGGAGATACACGGTTTCCGAGTAGGAATAGAAAGTGTAGATTATATTCTGGATCTCATGTGGGGAGCAGAGTGGAATGTATATTTTGCTGTATTTCCTTGGTTTTCTTTTATACTTATTGGGATGTTCTTTGGAATGTGGTATAAAGAAAAAAATAAAAGTAATGCTCATATATTTAAAAGAATGTTTATGGCAGGTGTTCTTTTGATGCTGATCGGTGGTGGATTGTGTTTTTATAATTTTGAATACCACTTCGGAGATTATTTCCATCTGGGGCCAGGAGGAACTATTTATCTGGCAGGATTCAATTTAGTGCTAATGTGGTTAGCACATATATTAATTACTTATATAAAAACAAATAGAGTTTTTGAATTTTTATATTACTGTAGTAAACGAGTAACTACGATATACATTATTCAATGGGTAATTATCTGTTGGGGAATGGGAGCTTTAGGGTATCAGCAATTTGGGATTACAGGGGTTCTGATTTTGATCCCTTTTTATATAATGCTAACCCTTGGCATTCAAAAATTATTGTTTGATAAACCATTTTGGTCAAAGAAAACAAAAAAACAAAATACTATCTCAAAAAAATCAATATCTCTACAAAAACCATAATATCATGCGACAATTTAATTGTGTTACTATAGAATATTTCAAAAATCAAGAACTTTTATTTTGGAAAATCAAAGATACAGGAATGCCTAATTTCTGTTTAAAAGGACTGAAAGAGTTTAAAGAATTTTCATCTTGGGTAAAAGAATACTTTTCGCACCCAGATCGTCCTCTTAAGTTTATTGTTTCGGCTTCAGAACATAAAGGGATTTATAACATGGGGGGAGATCTTCCGTTTTTCTTAGAAAACATACGTTCTAAAAATGTAAGTAACTTAAAGATGTATGCACATTTATGTATAGATGCAATTTATAATATTTACACTTCTTTTGGTCTACCTGTAATAAGTGTAGCTTTGGTAGAAGGAAATGCGTATGGAGGCGGGTTTGAATGCGCATTAGCACATGATTTTATAATTGCAGAAGAAAAAGTACAGTTTTGTTTACCCGAAAATAAATTTAATTTATTTCCAGGAATGGGGGCTTATAGTTTGCTGTATAGAAAATTAAACGCAATAGATGTCAATGCAATTATAAAAAGCGGAAAAATCTATAAAGCAAGATATTTACAATCGTTAGGATTAATTGAAGAATTAGCCGAAAAAGGAGCAGCACCAGTATCTTTAAACCGCTTTATTAAAAAGATAACCGAGAACTTCAATTTTGAATACCATCACATACAATGTAAGAAAAGTATTTTTCCATTAGAAAAAGAAGAACTTTTGAATGTTACAGATTTATGGGTAGAAGCATGTATGAAGACTAACACATTTGACCTTCGTAAAATGGAAATCCTCATAAATGCACAATCTAGAAAAGCTAAATTAGAAATCTAAAATAGATTAACTTAAAACAGCTTCTTCTAGTACCAGATAAGGTTTTAATTCTAATTTTAACTGATGAATCCATTTTTCTAAGCGTTCATCACTTAATTGAGATTCATTATCATGATCTAATGCAAGACCATAAAAATAGTCTTCTTTTCCTTCTATGATAGCTACAGAATCTGTAAATCGATATCCTTCTATAGACCAATGTCCAATAATTTCACCTCCGTTTTCTAATACGACTTTGGCGAGTATTCCAATACCATCTACAAAGTATTCTCCATACCCGATTTGATCTCCCAAACCATAAATAGCAACTACTTTATCTGTAAAATCAATTTCCTTAAAATCATCAAAAAAAGCTTCCCAATCACTTTGTAGATCACCGTCATACCATGTTGATAATCCCAAGATTAGGATTTCAAATTGATCAAAATTTTCTTTAGATACATCATCAATTTCTCGCACATCTAGTTCCTCGCTACCCCAAAGAGAAATGAAATCTTTGGTGATATCATCAGTACACCCAGTATCTGACCCATAGAACAAGCCTATTTTCTTCATAATGGTTATCATTAAATATTTCTACAAAAGTATATTATTTTTAATTATTCTAAATAAAAACAATTCAATAAATTTAAATATCGAAGTTTAACTAGATATGTATATTTTGGATCTATTATATTGTAATAGTGCTGATGCTGCTTTGAGGGTTAACTGTTTACTATTGAAAACAATCTAT
>CAKMZM010000019.1:0-23486 GCA_929200365.1 uncultured Flavobacteriaceae bacterium
ATAAAAAAGAGTTTTTGTGATGAATCCCCGGGAAATAGGGACGAATTTTTAATTCTATAATACTGAATGAGACAATAAAAAAAGGAATTTGGATAAATAATCCAAAAACTTCATTTAATCATATTTCTAAATTATCTAATTCTGGTTGGAAGAAAGTACATAAATTTCATATTCAAAAAGGTGGATATACAGGAATTACAGAGGTAGGAAATTCTATCTTATTCGGAACAGATTATAATGGTGGTACAAATTATTTGATAAGTACAGAAGACATGAAAAAGTTTACTATTAAAGTTATACCAAACCCATATAAAAGAGGAACATTTCAACGTATCATTGTTAGAAAGCACACAAATTCAAATCCTGAAATATGGGCAAATATTAGGTTTAAGAGTAGCGATAAGATAAAAAGTTTAATCATGTTATCTGTTGATTTTGGAAAAACCTAGAGGGAAATAATAGAATATAGCGGTAAACGATTTAAAATTGATATAATTAGTGACTCTGTTCGCATAAGTAAAGAACACTATGTTAGAATAATTGACACTACCAGTAATCAATCTACAACATTGATAATTACATAGGGGTTTTAAAAAATAACCTGATTTGATGTTACATTTAATAGCCTTAACTGGGTCTAATCAAACTTTTATGTGGCAGTATTTTTTTCACAAAATGAATCTACCTAGCATAAAAATCATAGCTAAATCCAACCATAAACGTATCATATCTACGTCCTAAACTTTTCACATTAAATTCTGCAAAAATATGTACAGGTACAGAAATCTGATGTAATGCCCTTATTTTAATTTGTGCTCCATGGTTAAAACTTCCTGTTCTAAACCCTAGAAAAGCATCCTTTTCAATTGCTTCAAATTTATCTGAATCATTACCCATATATCCTATACCAACTGTTATTGTAGTAGGATACCAATTAAATAAGATCAAATTTACTCCAACTGCCAGTTCATTATACCCTTCATACTCTTGATCAGCATCTATAGCAAACGAACGATTGTATTCTCCTAAAAAAGTAGTATAACAATTAAAAGCATATTCTATTCTGGCTCCCAATGCTAATTCATTTTCGAGTCTGAAACTTTTTGCTGCTACCAAACCATAATTAGTTGCTCCTGGATCATATTGTGCAAAAGACATATATGGTATATACAACAATGTAATCAAAATTAAGACTCTTCTCATTATTTTGGTCATATATTAGAATTGGTCGTAATATAAGACGTGATAATTACAACATTTGTTTTAATCAAAAAATACAATCGATTACTATAACTGTATAATTAGAAACAAAGGTTGAATTACTTAGCTGCAAAAAGCTTTACATCTTCTTCACTTACTTTGTTGCCCCCAAGAATAATTAAACGTTCGACTACATTGCGTAGTTCTCTAATATTACCTGTCCAGTCATATTGCTGTAGTTGTTTTATGGCTTTGGGCGAAAACATTTTGACAGGTGATCCTTGTTCTTTTGATATTTTTTTAGCAAAATATTCTATCAATAAAGGGATATCATCTCTTCTATCATTTAGCGCAGGTACTTTTACCAAAATCACTGCTAATCTATGATACAGATCCTCTCTAAATTTATTTTCTGCTATTTCTTTTTTTAGATTTTTGTTTGTTGCGGCAACTACTCTTACATCTACTTTAATATCTTTATCACTACCCACTCTTTGAATCTTATTTTCTTGTAGGGCTCTAAGTACTTTTGCTTGCGCAGAAAGGCTCATATCGCCAATTTCGTCAAGAAATATAGTTCCTCCATTAGCAGCTTCAAATTTACCCGCACGATCTTTATTAGCCGAAGTAAAAGCTCCTTTTACATGTCCAAAAAGTTCACTTTCTATTAGTTCTCCTGGTATTGCTGCACAGTTTACTTCTATCATTGATCCTTTTGAACGATCACTTTTTTGATGAATCCAGTGTGCCACTAATTCTTTACCTGTACCATTAGGCCCTGTAATTAAGACTCTTGCATCTGTTGCAGCAACTTTTTCGATAATGTTTTTAATATCAGAGATAGCCTTGGATTCTCCTATCATCTCATAGTTTTTAGAGACTTTTCTCTTAAGCATTTTATTCTCTACGACCAGTTCTTTACGATCTAATGCATTACGCACTGTATTGAGTAATCGGTTAAGATCTGGTGGTTTAGAAATATAATCAAAAGCTCCTAAACGCATTGTATTTACTGCGGTATCTAGATCCCCATGACCAGAAATCATAACAATAGGAATCTCGGGTTTTATCTTTTTTATAGCTTCTAATACTTCTACTCCATCCATTTTTGGCATTTTGATATCGCAGAGTACAAGATCATAGTCATCTACTTTGATTTTTTCTATACCAGAAAGCCCGTCTTCGGCTTCAAAGACTTTGTATTTATTATTTTCTTCGGATAAAATTTTTACCAGAACTCTACGAATTGCTGCTTCGTCCTCAATTACTAATATTTTTGCCATTATATTTTTAATTTTATTCCGCTACGAAAATAGAATGTATTTTTATCATCAATGATTAATACATTTTCTTGATCATTATCTCGTAAACGAATTTCATTACTTAATGTATATCCTGCATACGTGTAGAACAATAAGTGTTCCGTAAAATAATATTCATATCCTAATGCCCCCATAATAGCAAGCATTGATATATTGTCTGCCACTTTTACCTCTCCTCTTTCATTTACAAAAGCTATATCATTTTGTATATTAGCATAAAACCGATCTAAACCAATAAAAGTTTGGAGTGTATTTTTTTCATTAAAAAAATATTTAATATTTGATATAGGTGTTCCTATTGCATAGGACCAACTAGGGTGAAATCTTTTAAAATAATTAATAATAGGAAGCGGAAAACTAAGAGCTGCAGGATTAATATACTGTATCCCCACGATTAAGCGAGCAGTTTTTGGTTTTTGTATATTTTTATATGTCTTTATAAAATATAAAGATCCTCTATATCTAAAATCTTCTTTCTCTATACCTGATCCTACAAAGTTAGATGAAACCCCAACTCCGAATTTAGAACCAAATCGCCAATCATTTTTCATTTTAAAAGTATATCCCAACTCAAGACTAGCTGTATGAAAACTATTTAAAACTTCTTGACCATTAAATATGAATCTTTCATTTAATGCTAAATTATTAGATCTATATTGACCACTAACTACAAAATAGGTTTCTTTATCATCTATTTTTATAGGGTAATTAGCAGTGACCCTAAGACTACTATATACATCATCGTTATCTCCTTGTGGAACATAGGTATATTCAATTTTTGCTAAATCACTACCCTGACAATGCATACTACTATAGTTATATAACAATATACATATAAAAATCAGGTTCCTTTTTTTCATTTATAGAGGTGTCTCTTGTGTTTTTCTATCTGTTTTGTTTCATTCTTTTACAATGGTAACTTCTCGTTGTGGGAAAGGAATACTAACATTGTGCTCCCTAAACAGACGATCAATTTCAAATCGTATTTCACTCTGTGGTATTATTGCTTGAAAACTATCATTGATACTAAACATTAATTTAAAATTTAATGAGCTATCTGCAAAATCTGTAAAAAGGACTAATGGAGCTGGTTCTTTTAATACGTTTTTATTAGACAAAGCAGCTGTAATCAGCAATTTTTTGATCAACTCTGTATCGCTACCATACGCAACCCCTACTGTTACAGATTCTCTTGTTATTTTACCATTTTGAGTCCAATTATATAGTATAGATGTTAGATATTTATGATTAGGAATAATCAATACTTTATTATCTATAGTTACTGCTCTTGTAGTTCTTAATTTAATTTCTTCTACTCTCCCTACTTTACCATCTAATTCTATAATATCTCCAACGTGTACTGTTTGGTCAATAAAAATAAAAATACCTGATAAAATATCCTGAATAAAAGTTTGAAGTGCAAGACCAACTCCAACTAATAATGCAGCAGAAGCTGCAAATATTGCTGTGATATTAAACCCAATCCCATCTAATGCAAAAAAGAGCACTATGAGATATACAAAATATTTTGAAAATGAGAATACTGAATCAAATTTTTGTTTATCTCCTTTATCTAATTTTTTAGTAATAATCTTTCTAAAAAATTTAAGTGAAATAGAGGTAATAATAAGAATGACAACTACAAACAACAATAATCCAACAGTTAATTTTATCTGATGTTCTTCTCCAAAATAAAAAATTTCATAGCTTAAAAGCTCCTGTATAGTACCCCAAACATTTCTTTGAATAACTGTTTTGACTTGTTCTGTAATTTCTTCCTGTATCATAATACTAGTATTTCATCCACCTAAATAGCTCTTTATATGTTGGTTTTTTGCCATACATAAGTATTCCTACTCTATATATTTTGCCTGCCAGCCAAGTAATAAAGATAATACTTCCAATTAATAAAAGCATAGAGATTAGAACCTCCCACCAAGACACCCCAAAGGGTATACGCATTAGCATCACTATTGGAGATGTTAAAGGAATCATAGAGAATACTGTAGATACTGTTCCATGAGGGTTATCTATTACCGAAAAAAAGCCTACATAAATTCCTAGCATTAGTGGTAAAATAATAGGCAACATAAATTGTTGAGAATCTGTTTCGCTATCCACGGCAGCACCAATTGCGGCATAAATTGAGCTGTATAAAAAGTATCCTCCTACAAAATAAATAAAAAAAGACAGTACTAAAACTCCTAATGGAAGTTTCATGATATCCTGAAGTATCAGTTGTATTTCTTGTTGACCGTCTTCTTGTAATATTAACGATTGGTCTATACCTACAGGTTGCGGATCTATCCCAAAAACCGAAGACGCTACGATGAGTAACACTCCTCCTAAAATGCCCCAGATAAGAAATTGAAGAATCCCTGCAAAAGAAGTCCCCAGAATTTTACCCATCATAAGTTGTAATGGTTTTACAGAAGAAATGATAATTTCTATAATTCGATTAGATTTTTCTTCGATGACAGATCGCATCACCATATTACCATAAACGATAATGAACATCATTAAGAAATATCCAGCTACACCACCAAAAATCATTTTTATATAGCTAGACATCTTTGATGTTTTTTCTCCAGAAAAGTTTTCTATTAAGATATTTACTTTGGCTTTTGAGTTTTCTATAAGATCTAGATCGAATCCTTTTTCTTTAAAATTTTGGTTCGTTAATTTACTAGCAATAATTTCTTCAATTCTATTAAGTAATGAAATATTTGGTGCTTCATCTGCATAAAACTGTATTGATTTTTCAAGTTCACTATTAGTGCTTTTCTTTGGGATATATAATAATCCATCAAGTTTTTTGATAACCACAGAATCTTTTGCGTCATTTAAGGTTAAATGACTATAATCTATATAGTCAATATCGTTAGAATCCTTAAAATCTGTACTAAATGAGCCCGTTTTATCATAGAGTGCTACTTTGCGAATCTCATCATTATTTAAAGTTGCCAACCAGGTTATCAAAGAAATCATACCTACCATCATCAAAGGTCCTAAAAAGGTCATCACTACAAATGTCTTGTTACGAACACGAGCTATAAACTCTCTTTTTATAATTAATTTCAGGTTACTCATGCTCTGTAATAGTTTTAATAAATATCTCGTTAATTCCTGGGATCACTTCATTAAATCTCATTATTTGCCCTTTATCTGATAAATATTGTAATAACTCATTTGATGATGTATTATGATCTAAAGTTATTTTTATTTTCAACTGATTATCAATTGTTTTAAAATCTGCAGCAGTCACATTAAATCTGTCTTGCAAGGTGTTATACAAATCAATGTTATTTTCGGTTAAAAGACCAACTTCAAAAGCGTTAGTTTTATAAGCTCTTTTTATATCGGTTACTTTTCCTTCTAAGATTTTTTTAGACTTATTAATTAAAGCAATATGATCGCATAATTCTTCTACACTTTCCATACGGTGAGTAGAAAATATAACTGTTGCCCCTTCATCTCTTAGCTGCAAAATTTCATCTTTGATGACATTTGCATTAATGGGATCAAAACCACTAAACGGTTCATCAAAAATAAGTAGTTTGGGTTTATGAAGTACTGTTACAATAAACTGTACTTTTTGTGCCATTCCTTTAGAGAGCTCTTGTATTTTTTTATTCCACCAATGTGAGATCTCAAATTTATCAAACCAATATTTCAAACGTTCTTTGGCTTCATTTTTACTAAGACCTTTAAGTTGTGCTAGGTACAATGCTTGTTCACCAACTTTCATAGATTTATATAAACCTCTTTCTTCTGGCAGGTAACCAATATCCTTAATATGTTGTGGTTTTAACAGTTCATTATCTAGGTATACACTTCCTTTATCAGGTAAAGTGATTTGATTAATGATTCTAATTAGTGTGGTTTTACCAGCTCCATTAGGACCTAGTAATCCAAATATACTTCCTTTAGGTACCTGGATTGATACATCCTGCAATGCGGTAAAGTTTCCAAATTTTTTTGTGGCTTGTTGTACCTCTAAAAGATTGGCCATAGGCAGTAAAAATATAATTGTAATTTATATGAAATCTGAATGATACAAAAACTTAAAAACTTATGCTAATTATGTTAATGATTAATGCGTTAAAAAAACATATAAAATGTTTTTTCTTTTAACTCAGATTACGAATTAGAGTTTAATTTCAAAAACAAAACCCACCCTGAATACATGTATTAAGGATGGGAAAAAAATTGCTATGAAAAAGAAAAATTATCACTAAATGCGTTAGTGACATTCAAATATACGATTTTTTCTTAATCAAACATTATATAGTGTTATAGCGATTTTAAATAGATCAAATCGTTTGATTTATCTATGAAAACATATCTTTTACCTTTTCAAAAAATGACTTATCCCCACTATCAGGGCTAGGCCTAAAATGATCATCTTTAGCCATTTTTTCAAAAAATTCTCGTTGTTCTTTGCTTAGTGCCCTTGGTGTCCATACATTAACATGTACCAAAAGATCTCCTTTCCCATAACCGTTAAGACTTGGAATACCTTTTCCTCTCAGTCTTAAAATCTTACCACTTTGCACTCCATCTTCTATCTTAATCCTTACTTTGCCAGATACAGTATCAATTTCTCTAGATGCTCCTAAAACGGCCTCAGAAAAACTAATATATAAATCGTAATGTAAATTATTTCCTTCTCTCTGTAATTCTGAATGTTCCTGTTCTTCTATGGCTACCAAAAGATCTCCTGCAATCCCATTCCCAGAGGCTTCATTACCTTTTCCTGCAACTTTAAGCTGCATTCCATCTTCTACTCCTGCTGGTATTTTTATGCTCACTGTTTCTTCTATAGCTTTTAAGCCTTGAGCATCTGCATCGGCAGGTCTATGATCTATCGCTTGACCAGCTCCGCCACAAGCAGGACAAGGAGAAGATGTTTGCATTCTTCCTAGTATAGTATTAGTAATTCTGGTTACTTGTCCTGCTCCATTACATGTACTACACGTTTTATAGGTAGTGCCTGGTGCCTGAATTTTTCGTTTTACCTTAATCTTCTTTTCAACACCATTTGCAATTTCCTCTAACGTAAGCTTCACACGAATACGAAGGTTACTTCCTTTAGCTCTGCGTTGTCTTCCGCCTCCGCCAAAACCGCTAAAGCCGCCAAATCCACCTCCAAAAATATCACCAAACTGACTGAATATATCATCCATATTCATTCCGCCACCGCCAAATCCACCTCCTTCAAAAGCCTGATGTCCATATTGGTCATAACGTGCTTTTTTATCAGCATCACTCAAAACCTCATATGCCTCAGCAGCTTTTTTAAATTTTTCTTCAGCAGTTTTATCACCAGGATTTTTATCGGGGTGATATTCTATAGCTTTCTTTCGATATGCTTTTTTTATTTCAGTTTCTGTAGCATTTTTGCTAATGCCTAATATGTCGTAAAAATCTTCCTTCATAAATTTATTATTGACCAGTCACAACTTTTGGAAAACGAATTACTTTATCCCCCAACTTGTATCCTTTTTCTATAACGTCTACAATCTTACCTTTCAGGTCATCATTTGGGGCAGGTATCTGGGTGATCGCTTCGTGATCATCTGCATTAAAATCATCTCCTGCAGATACTTCTACCTCAGATAAGCCTTTACTTTTTAAAGTTTCATTTAATTTATTATGAATTAGCTTTACCCCTTCAATAAGTGCAGTATCTTCTGATTTTTCAATCTCTTTTAATGCTCTATCAAAATCATCTAATACTGGCAACATCGACTGTATAACGTCTTGACTTGCAGTTTTAAACAGTTCTAAACGTTCTCTAGAGGTTCTTTTTTTATAATTTTCAAACTCGGCAAAAAGTCTTAAAAATTTGTCTTTTTCTTTTTCAACCTCTTCTTTAAGTAGTGTTTCGGTATCTACTACCTCTTCTGTCTCTGTCTCTTCAACAGGAGCGTCAAGTACTTCTTCTACTTGATCTTTTACATCTTCAGTGTTTTTATTTTTCTTACTCATGTAACTCGTACCTTTTATACGTTTTCATTTTGAATAAGCAAAAGTACTGCCATTTTTGAATTAATGTCATAATGTCACAGGATTTTTTTAGTATATATTTGTAGAGTATTTCTTTCTATAAAAAAATAATTTTGACGTCATTTTTAACTAAAACTATTTAGGGCACCTCTAAAAACTAATTTTATGAAAATCAGATTTGCCAGCACACTTATTATTACTGTGCTTTTAATAACCGCTTATTCCTGTAAAGAAGAAAAACAAAATGAAACAAAAGCTAATACTCCAGAGGAAGTAAAAGAAGCTCTGGTAGAAGCTATTACGTATAATGTCGATGTTGCATCAAGTTCTATAGACTGGGTTGGATCTAAACCACTAGAAAAACATACAGGGACATTAAAATTAACTAGTGGAACCTTTGAAGCTAAACAAGGAGTAATCATTAGCGGATCTTTTATCATTGATATGACCTCTATAAATGTTACTGATCTTGAAGGAGATAGTAAAACTGATTTAGAAGGTCACCTTAAAGGCGAAGAAAAAGGAGCAGAAGATCATTTTTTTAATATTGCCAAATTCCCAAAAGGAATTTTTATAGTTACGGGAATTAGTGAAAAAGAAGGAAAAATGTCTATCGAAGGTAACTTAACCTTAAAAGATATTGAGAAAAATATCTCATTTTCTGCCACAACTTCTGTTGAAGGTGATGTAATAACATTAATTTCTGAAGTTTTTACTATTAATCGTACAGATTGGGGAGTGAATTATGCTTCTAAGTCAGTTTTTGGGAATCTGGGAGATAAATTTATTAATGATGATATTGAAATAAAGATACGTATAAAAGCAAACAAATCTTAATCCTATTTTCTTTATAAAAACTATAAACTGGTACTCATGAGAGTATCGGTTTTTTTTATCTAAACTCCTTATCAATAAGTACATCTGCTGCTGAAGCTATATTATCAAAATCGAAATCAAATCCCATAGTAGAAATCTTACTACTAGAAACTCGTTGACTAGAATACAAAAGGCTGTGCATTTCTCCAAGAAACAATTTCATTGTTAGTCTTGGTACATTAGGTAAAATTATTTTCTTATTTAATTTATTTGCTATTGTATTCATTAATTTTTTGTTAGAAACAGGATTAGGAGCCACTGCATTAAAAACCCCTGTTAACTCTTCTTCTATTACAAACATAAACATGCGAGCTAGATCATTAACATGAATCCAGCTTTGCCATTGTTCTCCATTTCCGAAAAAAGCTCCCATTCCAAATCGAATAGGCTTCACCATTTTAGGAAAAGCCCCTCCATTCTGAGACAAAACCAATCCAATACGAAGTAAACTAACTTCGACATCTAACGTTTTAAACTGCAAGACAGCGTTCTCCCATTGGGTAACTACTTCTCCTAAAAATCCAGTGTCACGCTCTGGAGTATCTTCTGTATAATAATTCTGAAAAGAATCTGGATATATACCAATAGCACTTGCAGAAACAATATGCCTAACCGAATGTTTGATGTTTTTTAAGGATTCTAAAATAAGAGAAGCTGTATGTGTTCTGCTTTCTAATATTTCTTTTTTATAAGAAGATATCCATCGTTTTGCAACAGTGGCACCCACAAGATTAACAATCACTTCGACATCATTAAAACAATCAGTATCGATTTCACCTTTTTTTGGATTCCAAAAATAGCCTGTACAGTTAATTATAGAGCTGAGTTTATCTTTACTAGTGGTGAGGTAGTTTACTTCGATCCCAGACTGATGACATAGATTAACTATTTCCTGACCTACTAAACCTGTTGCACCAGTAATTAAAACTTTCATTTTACCAAAATTTAGTGCAAAATACTATTGCCATATAATAAAACCTATCTCTTTATTATAGCTTTAACATACACTTAGTAGCCTTCTAACAAGTTTTATTTTATGGTTCTACTTTTGTTGCTCTAAGCATTTCTCGTTTCCCTGGTGGCCCAGGAAGTCTTTCTACTACAAAACCTACCTCTTGCATTGCTCTCCTTACGCTCCCTTTGGCTGCATAAGTAACCAAAACTCCTCTGTAACGAAGTGCTACATACATCTTTCTAAAAATTTCTATTGTCCAAAGTTCGGGTTGTACTCTTGCTCCAAAAGCATCAAAATAGATTAAATCAAAATTGTTTTTATCTATTATATCTACAAAAAACTGCTTACGCTTAACGAGTTTAAAATTTGAAGTGATGGCTACAGGTAACTCCCACGAAGATTGGTGCATCACCTCAAAAATCTGTTGCTTTTCTTTTACAGCAAGTACTTCGGGATACTTCATTAATTTGGCTTCAGATAATGTTATAGGGTATGCCTCTACTCCAACATAATGAATTGGTAAATGTTTTTTTTCGGCTTCAAGAAATGTTATAAAAGCATTGAGGCCTGTCCCAAAACCTATCTCCATGATATCAAGAGAATCAGAAGCATTTTTACTCAAAATATGATCGAATCCACTTTTAATAAACACATGTTTTGCTTCATTAATAGCACCATGTTTAGAATGGTAATGCTCATTTAGTTCTGGCAAATGAATAGTTTTTGAACCATCTGCTGTAGTGATAATTTCACGTTGAATTTTGTTTTCCATTATTCTTTTATCAAAACAGCTTCTGCTACAAAAGAATAGGTTTTCTTAGAAATTGTAATACTAGCAATTTCTTCTTCTGTTTTTCCTGCATCACTGGCAAAATGTCGTTGTTCATCTACAGACATCTCACCCACAAATGCTTTGCCCTGAACAATGATAGTATCATTTTCTATATCCTTTGGCATAAAAAAACCATAATCTTTAAACTTCACCATAGCTTCTTTATCGCCATCCAGAGCTACTTTCATCCAACAACCTTTAACCTTACAAACAGCATTTACAGTGCTAGAAAAAGCAACTGCTATAGTATCTCCTTCTTTTAAATTTTCATATTTTTCTGCTATTGCATCTCTGTTGTATATATGATCTGAAGATACTTTATCTCCAAGACTTTTATAATTATCATTTGAAATATCATTAACCGAAAAAAAACGCTCTTTCTTAGTCGATGAATTACAACCTATTAGTATTAACAATCCTACAAAAAATAGTACATTTTTTTTCATAATCCTTTATTATCCATATGTTTTGTAAAATTAAACATTTTTAAAATTCTTGTTTTACAAGAAAAAGGTATTTTTGTAGTGAATTAAAAGAATATTAGTACGCCTTTGGTTGTGAGACAAAGAATATGATAACAGCTTATAGAAAAGCCTACTACAATCATTAACGATTAAAAGATAAACCAAGTGAAACAAACATTAAGAAATTAAATATTCTTTTCTTCAAAACAACTATTTAAACCTTTTATTATAACGCGTAGTTATATTTCTCGTTATCAATCTTTTAACCAAGCAATATAAACTAATTAAAACGACTGAAACAAATGAAAAACACAATTTCTAAAGCCTTGAAAATTAGTGAAGTAAGTGAGTCTAAAATCGGACAAGTAGATTTTGAAAATCTTAATTTCGGAAAGATTTTTACAGATCATATGTTTGTCTGTGATTATATGAATGGAGAATGGCAAACACCAGAAATTGTTCCTTATGGACCACTCACTATGGAGCCTTCTGCTCGTGTTTTTCATTATGGGCAGGCAGTTTTTGAAGGGATGAAAGCGTATAAAGATGATAATGGAGGTATTTTTTTATTCAGACCCGATGAAAACTTTAAACGTATCAATATATCTGCAGAACGTTTGGCGATACCAGAATTCCCTGAAGATTACTTTTTTGAAGGGCTAAATGCCTTATTAAAATTAGACAATGAATGGATCAAGTCTGGTTACGGAAATTCATTATACATACGTCCTTTTGTGATTGCAACTCAGGCTAGTATTTCTGCTTCTGAAGCAGATGAATATAAATTTATGATTATATGTTCACCTGCGCAATCTTATTATAGTGAAGATGTGAGTGTATTGATTGCAGAGAAATTTAGTCGTTCTGCCAACGGAGGTTTTGGGTATGCCAAAGCTGCCGGAAACTATGCGGGGCAGTTTTATCCAACAAAACTTGCGCAAGAACAAGGATACCAACAAGTGATCTGGACCGATGCTAATGCTCATGAATATATGGAGGAGGCAGGAACTATGAATGTATTCTTTAGAATTAATGATACCTTACTTACAGCTCCTATAAGTGATAGAATCCTTGATGGGATCACTCGTAAAAGCTTGATTAGTATTGCCGAAAAAGAAAACATTAAAGTAGATATAAGACCTGTAAAAGTTAGCGAAATTGTTGAAGCTGCAAAAAACGGAAGTCTAAAAGAAGTTTTTGGCGCAGGAACTGCTGCTGTGGTGAGCCCTGTAAAAGCATTTGGATATAAAGGAGAGCATTACGAAATCGAAAAACAAGAAAATCCTTATGCCTCTTATTTCAAAAAAGCACTAATGGATATTCAATATAATAAAGCCAAAGATACTTTTGGATGGAGATATAAAGTGTAATTTTTGAATTACGAATTCAGAATTACGAATCATTTCTAATAAAAAACTCCCGAAGAAAATTTTCTTCGGGAGTTTTGTTATTTATCGATCTAAGATTTCTTTAATGTTTGGTTTAAAATAATTAGGTCCTTTAAGCACCTTACCATCCTCTCTGTAAATAGGTTGCCCATCTTCGCCCAGTTTACTCATATTACTACGCTGTATCTCATTAAACACTTCTTCTATCTTATGCTGCATACCATGTTCGATAATAGTACCGCACAATATATATAACATATCTCCCAAAGCATCAGCAACTTCTATCAAATCATTGTTTTGAGCAGCTTCAAAATATTCTTCATTCTCCTCTTTCATCAGGTTAAACCGAAGTGTATTTTTGGCTTCTCCCAAATCAGCTATAGGCTCGTTTTTATATCCTAGTTTAAATGAGGTATGAAATTCTTGTACCGCAGCAATTTTATCTTTCATCAGTATATTTTTATAGATTATCTTTGCCGTAAAAATAACAATTTATGTTTAGTCAAGGCCAGTTAATATTTGCAGGATTTTTTGTCGTAGCATTTATCATTCTAATGATATTTAGCTATCGAAAAGATATCAAACTACATCGCAAATATTACAAGGGTAGCCTTTTTATTCTCATTGGTTTTATTATCTTTATTTTGTTGCTTTTTGCGCTAAAAACGTATTTACAACCCGAGTAGATTATAGATCCTCATGGGATTTTGTCAAAATAACCCTTTTTAGTTGTTATCATTCTCAACTATGAAAAGACGTAGTTTTCTTACACCGAGAAATTCAATGTAAACTTAAACTCATCTTTACCTTTTATAATTACGAATAAAAAATAAAGATGAGTTCTATGTGTTTTAAAAACATCAAGGCTAATTTGCACAAATTAGCCCTGGTATCATATATCTAGTTTACCTCTGGCAAGAAATTATACTCCTTACTATACGTTAACATTTGCGTAGCAAAGCCTTCTGGCTGAGTAACATTAATTTTTGTAATCTCACCATTCTCATCCATTTCTGGTACTAAAACAGGGTTTACAAAACCACTATACGGTGCCGATGTAAATTGCTTATTACGTTCTAATACTTCTGCATGTACTGCCTGATCAACTTTTACACCATATCCTTCTACCAAAGCTTCTGCTGCCTTATAATCTCCTTCAGATTTGATACGTTGCGTCTCTTTTAATAAACGACCAAAGATTTCACGTAGTTTGGCGTAATCATTAATATTAAAGTAAGTTTTTCCTTCTCTACTTACTTTTTCGATTACATTATCTTTCTTTCCTTGCTCAAAAGCCCAACCACTTACCCACTGGCGATTACGCATATGTGCTTCTTCTACATCATCACCAAGATTTAAACGAATTAACTGTGTCATTAACCCGTTTCTAATATATCCATCATAAGCAGCTTTACCTACTTTTTCCCAATCTTCAACTAATCCTAGTTCTTGTAATTTTGAATCCATTAAATAGTATAATCCCACTAAGTCTGCACGACCTTCTTCCATAGTAGAAGCATAGTTCTTTAATGTTTCTTTAGTTTCACCTACTCCAGGGTTTAATTGCCCAGATGCATGCCCTACTACTTCGTGTAATGCCGTATGTAATTTATCTGCTAATTGTCCATATTTTTCTTCTAATTCGAACTCTTCATCATCATGCACAAACTCTTTTAAACGTCCTGAACCGCCAGCATTATTATAAGCGCCAATAATATTTCCCAAGGATACAGATTTAGAACCCACAGCAGCTCTAATCCAATTTGCATTAGGAAGGTTTACTCCTATAGGTGTACTTGGTGATGCATCTCCCGCTTCTCCGGCAACAGCTACTACTTTATACGAAACTCCTACTACACTATCTTTTTTATGAGCATCCATTAATGGAGAATTATCTTCAAACCATTGTGCATTTTCTGATAATACCGACATCTTTTCAGACATATCAAAATCTTTGATCTGTACAATCGTTTCATAAGACCCTCTATATCCCAACGGGTCATTATAGACTTCTATAAAACTGTTTATGTAATCGATATTTCCTTCTGTAGCCGCTGTCCACGCTACATTATAATCATCCCAAGTCTGTAAATCCCCAGTCTTATAATATTCGATCAATAATCCTAAAGCATCTCCTTGCGCTTTATTTTCTGCTACACCTTTTGCTTTTTCCAGCCATTTGATGATCTCATCGATTGCAGACCCGTAGAGTCCTCCCGATTTATATACTCGCTCTTTTAATTTTCCGTCTTCTTTTACCAATTGAGAGTTTAACCCAAAAGACAAAGGTTTTTCTTCATTTGGAGATTTCATTTTACCGTAAAATGACGCTACATCTGCATTAGTAACTCCAGAGCCATAAAAATTAACCGCTGATAATGCAACATTATCAATCCCTTTTGCCTGATTTACTTTTTTGGCATCCTGATCATTAAAAATCACTTCGTACACTTCTTTAGTTACTTCGATACCTGTAGCTGCAAGAAGGGAACTAAAATAATCCTGGCTAAATTCTGGCTTGATCTTATCATTACTATAGTGATGATGAATCCCGTTAGAAAACCAAACTCGTTTTAAATACGTTTCAAAAGCTTTCCAATCGGTAGCATTCTTATCTCCTTCATAAGAAGTATAAATTTTTTCTAATGCTTTTCGAATAGTAAGATTGTGGCGATAATTCTGATCCCACATAATATCTCTACCACTCAATCCTGCCTGTGTAAGATAATATACCAGTTTTTGTTCTTTCAAAGTAAGGTTTTCCCAACCTGGTATTTGATATCTTAAAATTTTAAGATCGGCAAATTGCTCTACCACATAATCAAACTTTTCCTCTGTTATCTCTTGTTGTTTTTCCTGTTGGTCGATTTGATCCTTAACACTTGGATTTTTTTTACATGCAATCATTAAACTAGTAATCGCTATAAAAAATAATATTCTGTCGAGTTTCATTTGTTTTATTTTATTGTTTTGACAAATGTAACAAAATAAAAGGATGTTAAAATTGTTTATATTAGCTATAAATAATCTAAACTAACTAACATGAAAATAGTAAAATATTTATTTTTTCTATTATTATTAGTAATAATTGGCGGATCTGTTTATGTTGCTACCATAGACGGTAAGTTTCAAGCAGAAGAAAGCAGAGTAATCGATGCTCCTGATGAGTTGTTGTTTGCTACAATCAATGAGTATCGAACCTGGGAAAAATGGGGCCCCTGGATGGATGAATCTGATGATTTCGTTATGGAATACCCTGAAAAAACAAGTGGCGAAGGTGCCTCTTATAGCTGGAAAAGTGAAACACAGGGAGATGGAAAAATGGAAACCGTAAAAGTTTCTCCGTTTACCAGTATAGATCAAAATATTACCCTTGTTACTCCTATGGGGGAAAGTAAAAGCAATGTGTATTGGAAATTTGAAAAAATTGAAGGTAAAAAGACCAAAGTAACCTGGGGTATGAAAGGAGAACAATCTTTTATGGCAAAAGCTTACTGGGCTACTCAGGATAGTACAGTATCGCAAATGTTAAGACCTATGTATCAGCGAGGTCTTGAAAAACTTGATGTATTTGTAAACGAAAAAATGAAACAATATTCGATTCATGTAGATGGCATTACAGAACATGGGGGTGGTTTTTATATGTACAGTGCTACTGCTTCTTCAATAGCTGTAATTCCTGAAAAAATGAAGGAAATGATCCCCGCAGTGGATACGTATATGAAACAAAATAATCTTCCTCAAACAGGAATGCCGTTTACGCTATATAATGAATATAACGAAGAACAGGGAACTGCAATTTTCTCTACTGCAATACCAACCAGAGATAAAGTAGTTACACCAAAAGAAAGTGCTGTTCTTTGTGATTTTTTACCAAGGCAAAAAGTAGTAAAAACTACACTTAAAGGTGATTATAATAATCTAAAGGAAGCCTGGGGGGCTGGTTATAAATATATTTCAGAAAATAACTTAGAACTCAATACAGAATCTGTACCTTTTGAAGTATATCGGGTAGAATCAACATTACAACCAAATCCTGCTGAGTGGGTTACAGAAATATATATCCCAATAAAATAATACTATATACACTGCATTTTGTCATATTGATAAAATGCAGTGTATTATTTATGAGCAACACAACAAGATGTAACACCTTGATTTACATAAACAAAAAAAATCTAAACCAATACAAACCAAACCTTTAGATACAAGCAGATGAAACAACTATTTTTGGTTTTTATTGGGGGTGGTACAGGTAGTATTGCTCGTTATCTTATCAGTAAATATCTCAACAGCCCTTCTACTGGTATCCCATACGGTACATTTGCAGCTAATATCCTGGGGAGTCTTTTTATTGGGATTATCCTGGGTCTTGCACTTAAGAATAATGTCATTTCCCAGAATACAGTAACGCTTTTGGCAACAGGTTTTTGTGGAGGTTTTACCACTTTTTCTACATTTGCTTACGAAAATCATATGTTACTCAAATCTGGAGATTTTATAAACTTCCTGATTTATGCAGTTGGGTCGTTTGTAGTTGGGATTCTTTTCATATTTTTAGGAATGTTCATCGTAAAGTAATAAATACAAGTATTGAACCCGTGAAAAGAATTGAGATAACTTATCCTTAAACCAGTTTCATAGGGATATCATTTTCTTTATTTATTTGGGATTTACTTAGATTCTTTAAACCAAAGTTACCTTATAATGTATTATGTATTTCTTTTTTGAAGAAAAAACAATAATCAGGGAACTTTTATTTATTCTCTGGATTTTTTTTGTATTTCTTAACTCCTACAGGAATCTTTATATCCAAATGATTTTCTTCGGGAGGTATAGGACAAGAATACCTTTCATTATAAGCACAATAGGGATTATAAGAAGTATTAAAATCAATCATTATAAATTCTTTTTCAGGAATTTTGAGGTCTATAAAACGACCTTCTGCATAGCTTAACTCTCCATTGGTTAAATCAGTAAAAGGAAGAAATAAGTAGTCTTCAAACTCTGGTTGGGTTTTTAATCCCTGATTTTGATAGATATTTAATATATATGATTTTTGCTGAAGTGTAAAATGAGCTTCTCCATATTTAACATATAAAGGTTCTCTGCCTGTTGTGGTTTTCATAACAAACGGAGTCTCGTATGGTGTGCGTATAAATTTTGCTCTAATACAAAAAGAGGTATCAATTTCAAAAAAATCCAGCGCTTTAAAATGCTCTAAATCTTTTGGAGTTAAAGGAGATGTTTCTTCTGATGCAAAATCTATATTAAGTCTTTCCTGAAAAGATAATATTTTTTTTATTGTTGCAGAATCCTGAGCTAGTATATTCCCAATAAAAAATACAAATAAGATGGATATTCTAAGCACTTCCCCTTTATTTTTTGCAAAAATACAATTTACAATTATTTAACTAATTAATTTTAATAAAATTGTATCTAAATAATAGATAAAAAACTACTTTTATCCATTGAACCTCTCTTGAGTAATGCTTTTGCCTGCAAAATTCACATTTTACACCGTAATTTTGCTATTTTTTTCAACGTAGCTAAGGCTATACTGAAAAAAATTAACTTCATTACGGCACAAAAGCCAAAATTTTCGGCTTAAAACCACTATTCAAAATAAGTTCATTAATTGGAAGTCTAATACAAATCACAAATACATTGCTAAAAATTTTACTTCAATATTTCAACTCTTTTTCTGGATTATCAAAAGAGGTTTGGTGGTTAGCCTTAATCACATTAATCAATAGAGCTGGGGCAATGGTTGTTCCTTTTTTATCCCTATACTTAACTGATGACTTGGATTTTTCGTTACAACAGGTAGGGTGGATTATGACCAGTTATGGGTTAGGTTCCTTTCTAGGCGCCTGGCTGGGAGGTAAACTATGTGATCAAATTGGCTACTATAAAGTCATACTTAGTTCTTTGTTTTTAACAGGTATTTCATTTATAGCCATTCAATATTTCACTAGTTTCTGGAGTATTTGTATTAGTTTCTTTGTTCTAATTGCAATTGCAGATATGGCCAGACCTGCATTTTTTGTAGCATTAAGTGCCTACAGCAAACCAGAGAATAAAACCAGATCACTAACTTTTATTCGACTGGCTATCAATCTAGGTTTCTCTGCTGGCCCTGCAATTGGCGGGTTAATTATAGCATCTATAGGATATTATGGTTTATTTTGGGTAGACGGGATTACTTGTATTATAGCTGGATTAGTGATGATACAAACACTGCATCCTAAAAAAGCGAAAATTTTGGATAAAGAAATTGTTGTCGAAAACCCTGTAAGTGCTCACAACGATGGTGTTTATGTCTTGTTTCTAATTGCATTGGCTTTATTTGGCTTTATATTTGTTCAGTATTTTTCTACAATTCCATTATATTATAAAGAAATACATCAATTATCTGAACAAAAAATCGGATTGTTACTTGCCTTAAATGGTGCTTTGATCTTTTTCTTTGAAATGCCTTTGATTGCTTATTTAGAAAAAACAAATCTTTCTAAGATCGGAAATGTTATCGGAGGGTTTATACTTACAGGAATCAGTTTTATACTACTATTGGTTACTCCCTGGGCAGGTATTCTGGTAATCGGTATGGTTATCGCTACTCTAGGTGAAATGGTTGCATTTCCTTTCGGAAATGCTTTTGCGCTAGATAGATCAAAAAAAGGAAGACAAGGAGCCTACATGGGATTGTATAGTATGTCTTTTTCTCTTGCTCACATCTTTGGGCATAACTCTGGAATGCAGTTTATTAATAATTTTGGTTATGAAAACACTTGGGTTTTCATGACTCTGATCGCTGTTTTGGGAACATTTTTATTATATATTGTAAAACGAAAACTTAATCAAGAAAAAGTACCTGATTAGTTATCACTTATAAAACCCTTATCAATGAAAAAATTCTTTTTCACCTTTTGTATTCTACTAATTTATGGTTGTACCCAAGTACAGCAGAAGAAACAATCTAGTACTATAGAAACAAAAATAGAATCTGTAGAAAAGAAAAAGAGCTTTCCAAAATTAGAGCCTAACTGGTATAATGTTGCATTTCTGATTATGAATGGAACTTATAATACAGAATTTACAGCTCCTTTTGATATTTTTCAACATACTCAATATCGTAAAAACATAAAACAAATGAATGTTTTTACTGTTGCAAATACAGATCGTTTTATAACGACATTTGAAGGTGTAAAAATTATTCCTGATTATAATTATGTTAAGGATTCTTTGCCTCGAATAGACATTTTGGTGATTCCTAGTGCCGAGCATCATTTAGATACCGATTTGGATGATACGGTGATGATTGATTTTGTAAAACAAGTCGATAAAAAGGCTATGTTTATGACTTCGCACTGTGATGGGGCATTTGTTCTTGCCAAAGCTGGAGTTCTTGATAGTGTAGTTTCTACTACTTTCCCAAGTGATGTAGATCAAATGCGTAGTAAATTTCCCAATCTGGATATTAGAGAAAAAGTGTTATTTGTACATGACAAAAAATATATAACCTCTGCTGGTGGAGCTAAAAGTTTTGAAGCTGCTTTATATTTATGCGAATATCTATATGGTGCAGAAATTACAAAATTACTAGCCGAAGGATTGGTTATTGACTGGAATCTGAAAAATGTACCTCATCTGGTAATTGATAAACAAAAATAATGAAAGCGATCTTATTCAGATCGCTTTTCAGTATTTCGGGAAAATTACGTACTCTCTTTAGTTTCAAGATCTGGGGTCTTTAGACTAATGTCCTCACACTTAATTTATCCCTGATGTATTCCAAACTAATATTTTAAGCCATATCGTCACACAGTTTAAAATGTTAATTCTGGATGACACATCAAGTATTTTTTACTATTGTAAATATAATTTAAAAAAACCATGTATCCAAAAAAAATAACGTCAAAAAACATATAAATTCGATGAAATACACAAATTTTTATGATTTCAATTTAATTTGAAAAAGAAACGCTTAGAAATCCTGAGGTTTTTTTAGGAATACTATTGACAGAACATAATAGTTTTACACAAAAAAATACTGTCTAATAGCTTTTAGCAGTATTTTAATTCCGAACTTGTTTAAACTTTTTATTTACATATTTTACAATTTTCTTTTCCTTTTGTCTCTCCTACCAGTTTCCCCTTGTCATTAAGTTTATAATCACAACAATCCATATATCCTTTGATGATCATTTTTCGGGCACGTTGTATTTGTGACTTAACTGTAGATACTGGTATTTTTAATTGTTCTGCAATTTGTTTTTGCTTAAGTCCTTTTACATCAGAAAGAAATAATGGGTTTTGATACTTTTCTGGTAACCTATTTATTAATCCAGGAAGGCAATCTTTTTCAGAATGTTCAGCATCAGCTTCTTCATACATCTGTTCATTTATATAATTTATAGTTTTTTTATCTTCTCTAAAATAATCATATACTGTATTTCTTGCAATTGTAAATAGCCAAGACTTTATTTTAGAATGATCTCTAAGCTTATTTTTATTACTATGCACTTTTATGAAGGTTTCTTGTATCAAATCGTCTACAATTTGATCATTTCTTACTTTACTTTTTATAAACAACTTAATGTCTTTATGATAAATGTTCCAAAGATTCGAAGTTTCCATAAATTAAAATAGAAATAAATATCCCTATTTCTATTAAAAACAGAAATAGGGAAGTTATTATTATTAACAGTTACATCCTGTACACTCGCATCCCATGCAGGAACAATTAGAGCACTGCCCTTCTGCACAACTAGAGCATGTGCAGGTACATTTTTTATTTTTCATACCTTTATGTTTTAATATGATTATATATCTATAAGACTAAAACAGATACAAAAAGACGCATAATTATTCTAATAAATTTAATAAAACTTGGTTTCGTTTAAAAAAACGTCTGAAAGCATTCAGACGTTTTTCATCTTTTCCCTGTACTCTCTTTAGTTCCCTATACTAATGTCCTCACACAAGATAAAGATTGTTCTTTAATACGTACATATGCTCAAATCTCATGCCATAAATCAGGCATCTAGTTCTCCAAATTCGATATGCCCCGTAATTGGATTATTTTCTATAAGATTAGATAATATAATATGCGTTTTGACTTCTCCATAAGTGATCAGCCTATCTATAAATTCTTGCAAGTGTATTTGATCTCTTAACACTACTTCCATAATTATATTTTCGTTACCTGTAATTCGATAACAATTCATGACTTCCTTAAATTCTGATACCTTTATCAAAAACGGTTGTAATCTTCCCATAAATGCACGTAGTGTAATTATTGCTTTTAATTGATATCCTGTTTTGGTATATGAGACATCGGCAATATACCCTTTTAAAATCCCATAATCTTCCATCTTTTTAATCCTTTCGGCAACTGCAGGAGAACTCAAACCTACTTTTCGCCCTATTTCTGTATTAGACAGTCTTGCATTTTGTTGTAAACATTTTAAAATATCCCAGTTTATAGCATCTATTTTCATTACAGTATCTTTTAATTTTTTAGTGATTATATAGCATATGTACAAACTCTCTTTTTCTATCGATATCTAATCTTTTATACTATACACTGCATATATCCACATCTTCTAATTATTATTTCGGGTATAAGAATTTCACTTTTAAGAAAAAAGCAAAAAAAGTCTTTAATTAATAATGTAAATTAACTATTTAGCTTTAAATAATAAAGAAAAAATATTAAAAATAACATTATTTTTGATGTAACAAATTGATATGAGGTTACAGCCCCGAAATAAAAGGTTATACAAGAAGGCTCTTGAGATATTTACACTCTCTAGAAGTATTTCAAATTATCTTGTTCATGATTTAGCTCCGTTACAAAATAATGGAAGTGAACATCCTCATATTTATTTTACAGGTGATATTATAAGGCAATCAGATGCATTGGCTCCCAAAATAATTAAAGCCGAAAATCAAAGCTTTCAGGATGAGCGTATAAGACATGCTACTTCTCTGATACATATTACCAATAGGCTCTATAAAAATTGTGAACGTCTTGAACAATCCGAGAGTAACGGAAAAGAGTTTTTAATTCTATTACGTAAAGAGCTTAGGAAGTTTAAACATTTGCAGCGCACCTGGATGATGAGTTTATAAAGTTTATCTGGGCTCTCTTGCTATTACTTTTTTCTTCTGTATTTTTTAAGAGCTATTTGTCTTTATCAGCAAACTTCTGCTTATGATTGTATAAATTAATCTTGCTACTAAACAATCGCTTATCTTTTAAAGTTTTAAAAAATTTTGTCTGTACTTTTTAGCTCGAAAGCTAAAAATATATTTGTGTCCAAACGACAGCTGTTTTCAGGGTGTTTTTCACTAAAAAAATCTATTCCATTTTATGCTTAGCTCTTACGATACAAGCAACTTTACATATTTCGTCTATACTGCCCTCCTACTTCA
>CAKMZM010000019.1:23586-26604 GCA_929200365.1 uncultured Flavobacteriaceae bacterium
GCTCTTACGATACAAGCAACTTTACATATTTCGTCTATACTGCCCTCCTACTTCAAATAATGCTGATGTAATCTGACCTAAGGAACATTTTTTACACACCTCCATCAAAGCTTCGAAAATATTCTGATTACTGATTGCTTTTTGTTGTAGGTTTTTTAGTAATTCTGTGGTAGAATCAGCATTTCCTTTATGCAATTCGTTCAGCATTTTGATTTGATATTGCTTCTCCTCTTCGGTAGCACGAATTACTTCTCCTGGTGTTACCGTTGGTGACCCTTTAGAACTTAAAAATGTATTTACACCTATAATCGGGAACTCTCCGGTATGTTTCAAAGTTTCATAATACAAACTTTCTTCTTGTATTTTACTACGTTGATACATGGTTTCCATCGCCCCAAGCACTCCTCCTCGTTCTGTAATTCTATCAAACTCGACCAATACAGCTTCTTCGACCAGATCGGTAAGCTCTTCGATAATAAAAGATCCTTGAATTGGGTTCTCGTTTTTTGCAAGCCCCAATTCTTTATTAATGATCAATTGTATTGCCATTGCTCTACGCACAGATTCTTCTGTTGGTGTGGTAATTGCTTCATCATAAGCATTGGTATGTAATGAGTTACAATTGTCATAGATTGCATATAGCGCCTGCAATGTTGTACGAATATCATTAAAATCAATTTCCTGAGCATGTAGCGAACGCCCTGAAGTTTGAATATGATATTTCAACATCTGGGCTCTGGAGTTTGCTCCGTATTTATCTTTTAAAGCTTTTGCCCATATCTTACGTGCTACACGACCAATAACTGCGTATTCTGGATCAATACCATTAGAGAAGAAAAAAGATAGGTTAGGTCCAAATTTATTAATATCCATTCCGCGGCTTAGGTAGTACTCTACATAAGTAAAGCCATTTGCCAATGTTAATGCCAATTGCGTAATCGGGTTTGCCCCTGCCTCTGCAATATGATATCCCGAAATCGATACCGAATAGAAGTTACGCACCTGTTTATCGATAAAATATTCTTGTACATCTCCCATCAAACGTAATGCAAATTCTGTAGAAAAAATACAGGTATTTTGTGCCTGATCTTCTTTAAGGATATCTGCTTGTACTGTACCTCGAACGGTATTTAAAGTAGTTGCTTTAATTTCATTATATACATCCTTTGGTAATACCTGATCTCCTGTAACACCAAGAAGCATTAGTCCTAATCCATCATTACCTTCGGAAAGTTCGCCCTGATATTCTGGACGTTCTACTCCTTTTTTGGCATATATCTTTTTGATTTTTGACGCTACTTCATTCTCAAGATCATTCTCTTTAATATACTTCTCACAGTTTTGGTCGATTGCTGCATTCATAAAAAAGCCTAACAACATAGGCGCAGGACCATTAATGGTCATACTTACTGATGTCATGGCATGTGTGAGATCAAATCCAGAGTATAATTTCTTGGCATCGTCAAGACAGCAAATCGATACTCCTGCATTACCAATTTTACCATAAATATCGGGTCTGTGATCTGGATCGTTTCCATAGAGTGTTACCGAATCAAAGGCTGTAGAAAGCCGCTTGGCGGGCATTCCTAAACTTACATAATGAAAACGTCGATTGGTACGTTCTGGCCCTCCTTCTCCTGCAAACATACGGGTTGGGTCCTCTCCGGTACGCTTAAAAGGGTATAACCCCGAAGCATAAGGAAACTCACCAGGTACATTTTCTTGCAAACACCATTTTAAAATATCTCCCCAGGCTTCATATTTTGGTAGGGCTACCTTAGGAATCTCACTATGTGACAGTGATTTTGTATGTGTTTCAATTTTAATTTCTTTATCTCTTACCTTAAAAGAATATACAGGGGCTTTATATTTTTTAACCTTATCGGCCCATCCTGTAATTATTTCCCAGTTATGAGGGTTCAGATTAAGTTTTACTCTATCAAACTCGGCAAAAAGTAATTTTAAAAATGAAACATTGTCATCATTTTTTATATTTTGAAGATGCCCTTCATCAATACCATTTTTTGATAAAGCAAGCGTACTAATATTGGCAACGCTACAGATGGTTTTATAAATACCGTATAATTTTTGGGCAACTTCTACCTGAGTATTTACTGTTTTATCGTATGCTCTGTTGTTTTCAGAAATTTCTGATAAATATCGGGTTCTGCTTGGCGGAATAACAAATATCTTCTCAGACATTTCTTTAGAAATATGAAAATCAGATTTCAATTCTGCTCCTGCCTTTTCTACAATTTTATCCATTATAGCTTTGTAGAGTGTGTTCATTCCAGGATCATTAAACTGTGAAGCAATAGTTCCGTACACAGGTAATTCATCCTGTGGAATATCCCACAATTGATGATTGCGCATATACTGTTTTTTTACATCCCGAAATGCATCTAAAGAACCTCGCTTATCAAATTTATTGATAGCTACCAGATCTGCAAAATCCAACATGTCTATTTTTTCCAGTTGTGTTGCAGCACCAAATTCTGGTGTCATTACATATAAAGAGGTATCACTATGCTCTAAGATTTCTGTATCAGACTGACCAATTCCTGAAGTTTCAAGTATAATAAGATCAAACTCTGCTGCTTTGAGTACTTCTATCGCTTCGGCAACATATTTTGATAATGCAAGGTTGGATTGACGCGTAGCCAGCGAACGCATATATACTCTTGGAGAATTAATAGCATTCATTCTAATCCTGTCTCCTAATAATGCTCCTCCTGTTTTACGTTTAGAAGGGTCTACAGAGATCAATCCAATTGTTTTTTCAGGAAAATCAATTAAAAACCGACGAACCAACTCATCTACCAGTGATGATTTACCTGCTCCACCAGTACCCGTAATACCAAGTACGGGAGTTTTTGATGTTTTGTTTTTTATGTAAATCTGGTCTAATGTATCTTTGGCTACTTCGGGGAAATTTTCTGCTGCCGAAATAACACGAGCTATAGCTCCTATTTCCTTTTTAGAAAGATGCTCTACTTCTCCATTAAGCTGATCTCCTAC
>CAKMZM010000019.1:26704-31735 GCA_929200365.1 uncultured Flavobacteriaceae bacterium
CAGAACAGATTGGTTTTTTGTCGATACTTTTTCATTTTTACATGATATAATTAGAATAGATACTATGAAAAAATTAAATTTGATTTTACTTAGTTTTCCAGTTGTCATTTTTAATGAAGTGTTTTTATTTTTTTGATTAACTGAAGGTTTTTTGCTTTTCATAGTAGTACTATAGAGTAATAAAAATATGAAAACTGAATAAAAAAGCATTTTTATAACGAATTAAAAAAAATTAAGTTACTTCTCTAATAAAAAAATCATGAAACAATTTTTTATCATACTTTCCTTCTTTTTATTGTCTGGTTGTGCAGAACTACAACAAGTGGTAAATAGTCTTCCTCAAACCACTGGAGGATTTGGAGTTACTAATATTGATATTGCTAACGGGCTTAGAGAAGCACTGGATAATGGTATCGATAAGCAGGTAACAAAACTTACTCAAAAAGATGGTTTTTACAGAAATCAACTTGTTAAAATTCTTCTTCCACAAGAATTACAAAAAGTAGATAAAACATTAAGAGATATCGGGTTAGGCAAACTTGCCGATGAAGGGTTAAAAGCAATTAACCGTGCTGCAGAAGACGCTGTAAAAGAAGCAACACCTATATTTGTAAGTGCGGTAAAACAAATAACGTTTAATGATGCTAAACAGATACTACTAGGAAATAACAGGGCAGCTACTCAATATCTTGAGCATAAAACCCATAGCCAACTATATCAAAAATTTAATCCTGTAATTAATAAATCATTTTCTAAAGTTGGCGCAGATAAGATTTGGTCTAATATTATTACAAAATACAATGCTATACCATTCACAAATAATGTGAACCCAGATCTAACAGATTATGTAACAGGTAAAGCTCTTAAAGGAGTGTTTGCTATGATAGCTATAGAAGAAAAAGAAATACGAACTAAGCTTAGTTCTAGAACGACAGATTTATTGAAACGGGTATTTGTTTTGCAAGATTAGTAAAAACAAAACAGATTTCTTTCATTAATATTTAATACAATTTTAAGCTATATTAACTCATCTTTAAGATATCTTTTTTTATTATCAAGTACCTTTGTATTATCAACGCAAGAGAAGAAAAATGTTTGCTTGGTTAAAAAATAAAACCGAATTACAAAAATTACAGTATACGTATTGTAAATTAATGAAAAGTGCATATAAATTGGCGCTTACTGATAAAAATAAAAGCGATCAACTTCATCAAAAAGCAAAAAAAATCCTAATCCAAATAAAAGAAATCGAAGGACAATCTATCTAATTCATATTAGCTATGCTTTTCTTTGCCGTTTATTTATTTTCAGATAGAAAATATAGATAGCTCATTATAGTTCATGTAGTGTTTTGAAATACGAAAAAGCATCAGCTAAACGAGATCCATACCATGAGAAGTACTCTCCGTTTACAAGAATAATTTTTGCATTGGTTATATTTTTCATTTCATTAATATGCTTTTCTGAAAAAGGATATGGCTCTGAGGATAACATAACCAAATCTAAATCTTGTATTGCACTAAGTTCTTCTTTTGATACTTCTGGATAACGGTCTTTACCACCAAAAACATTTATAAAACCATTTACTTTTAACAAATGATCTACAAATGTATTTTTGCCGATTACCATCCAGGGAGTCTTCCAGATAAAATAGGCGACTCGTTTTTGAGGTATCATAGATACATAATCTTCAAAAGATTCTTTTTCTGATTGTATTCTGGAAATAAGTAGAGTTGCTTCAGCCTTTTTGTCAAAAATATTTCCATATTGCTTAATCATTTCTAAAGCTCCAGATATAGAAAAAACATCTGAAACATGTACAGGGTACTCTTCTTGTAAATGCTTAACTATCTCTTTTGTGTTTTCTTCTTTATTACAAAGAATAATATCTGGATTTAGTTTTTTAATTTTTTCATAATTGATTTTTTTTGTTCCTCCAACGATGGCTTTTTGATTTCTTATTGTCTCTGGATGAACACAAAACTTAGTAACGCCTACTATTTTATCTGATAATCCTAGTGAAACTAATAATTCAGTTTGCGAAGGAACTAAAGAAACAATACGCTTTGGAAATTTTAAAAGCGTAATCTCCCTATCTAATTGATCTATATATATCATAATACTATTTGTATTGCTTTTTATGAATTTACAAAATCATAAAAAAATCATAAATATCTAGTAACTAAATACTTAAAATAGGATATAATACTATTTTTCTTTATATTTAGAGTGTATTAATATTAAAATTTGGGGGCTATGAGTTCAATATTACTAAACGTTATCATTTATGGTGTACTAACATTTTTCATTATTTTTATTGCATACGGACTTTATGGATATGCAAAACAAGTGTTTAAAGCCAATAGACGTTAATTCTGTTATTTTGAAGAGGAATTAAAAATATGGATTATTTTTGTTCCTCTTCTATTTTTTTATTTTAAGATATTCTCCATTTGTTTTTGGAGCTCAAGTGCTTTTTCTGTTGCTGCTTTTGCAAAGTCTGCTCCGTCTGAAGCATATATAATGCCTCTGGAAGAATTGATTAATAACCCTATCTGATCATTTAACCCATATTTGCATACCTCTTCCAAATTACCTCCTTGTGCTCCCACACCAGGAACCAATAGAAAACTATCGGGTATAATTTTTCTAATTTCTCCAATAAACTCGGCTTTGGTTGCACCAACCACATACATTAAATTTTCAGAGTTTTTATATGATTTAGAAACTTCTAATACTTGTTTGTACAATTCTTTTCCTTCTACATTTTTTGTCTGAAAATCAAAAGCTCCCTGATTAGATGTCAATGCCAGTAAAATCGTATGTTTGTTTTCGAAAGCCAAAAAAGGCTCTACAGAATCCTTACCCATATAAGGAGCAACTGTTACAGAATCAAACTCCAGGTCTTCAAAAAAAGCTTGGGCATACATTGTACTTGTATTACCAATATCTCCTCTTTTGGCATCTGCAATCGTAAAAATCTCGGGATAATTTGTATTTAGATAGGTAATTGTTTTTTCGAGAGATTTCCATCCTTTTATACCGTATGCTTCATAAAAAGCTGTATTAGGTTTATAAGCTACAGCAAGATGATGCGTTGCATCTATAATAGCTTTATTAAACTCAAAAATAGGATCTTCTTTATCCAATAAGTGTTTAGGGATTTTATTCAAATCCACATCCAGGCCTATACACAAAAATGATTGTTTTGCATGTATTTGGGCAACTAGTTCTTGAGTTGTCATACTTGTATTGATCTATTCATTAAGGTTATTCTTTGCCCTCTACATAATATAATCCTGAAGATAACTATACCTTTCAGTCAACTTTCCATCTTTGGTCATTCTTGCTCTTTCGAGAACACCCTCTTTATCATCATTAAAAAATGCAGGGATTACATGTTCTAAAAACATATCTCCAAACCCTTTACTAGCATCTTTGGGTAATTCGCATGGTAGGTTATCAACAGCCATGACTCCAATTGCATTTGGGTCTGTAGCATCGGTTTCGGTTTCGGTTTTCGGGTTATATCCATATATCGGATCTGCAATTGTAGAAGATCTAATTGTAGTAGCAACTGGTCCATCAATATCACACGAAATATCTGCCACCAATTTGATCTTAAACTCTTTGGATTTTGCATCCTCTCTGGTAAAAATATAAGGAGCACCGTCTCCAAAAAAGTGACCAGCAATATACATATCGCTCACTCTTGCAAATCGCATAAAATTACCTTCATACTCCTGAGGGTTTGCATAAAAATCATTTCTGTCCAGTGTTCGACCATCTTTGCGTTTATTATAATCCAAAACATCGATTTGAACATAAACAGGTTCATTAAACGTAGTATTCAGATATTCATCTACAGAAACCTCTCTTATGCTCATAGCATCAAGGATTTCTTTGGCTCCACCTCCTACTTTTCCGTCTCCGGTAAGTACAATTTTTATATTTGGCAATTGTATTTTGGATAATTCGGTTTCTAATGCCTTTTGATCGTTAAGCGTTTCAGCCTTAGGTAAAGTAAAAGTATTAAACTTAAGTCCCCAGGCTCTAACCCCATTATACGCACCTACGATTCCGGCATATTTTCCAAACCCTATTAACCTGAAACCATCCTGCCCCACAATGACTTCGTGATCATACAGTTCTATATTCTTATCGAGAACCGCCTTTAGTAAATCCCTGTTATACGATTGTTTTTTGATCGTATGTGAAAAGAAAAAATACTTCTTGTTAGGCAATAAAGCGGCAACAGGCACTTCTTTTACGCCAAGCAGTACATCACAATCTGATAGGTCTTCAGAAACGGTAAAACCTGCTTTTTCATATTCAGAATCGTTAAAAACTCTAATATCTGAGGGTTCTACAACAAAAGAAGCCTGAGGAAATTTGGTTACTACTGATTTTAGTCCATCTGGCGAAAAAACTACACGACGATCTGGTGGGTTTTTTCGTTCTTTAATGACACCGAATTTAGTCATATGAATTGGTATAAATTTTGTATTAAAAAATGAGGACAAAGATATAATAATTATGATTATCTTTGCTGCCCAAAAGTGTTTTTGATCAACTTGAGGACATCTTTTGTTTTCTAAAGAAATATAAAGATCATATTTCGAAAAATACTACTGGGGTCGACTGGTTTTGACAGCGAGATTAATAGAGTGGTAAGCACGTCGAGCGCTGAGATATAGCTCGTAAATATCATATTTCACTTTTTTAAACGGCGAGAATAACTACGCCCTAGCTGCATAATCTGAATTTATAGTAGGATAGTGCCTCGGTCTGCAAGGCAGACAAGCAGGATACCTCTCAAGAGCCTTGGTTTGCGGCGATTGATCATGAGGTATCGTAAAAGTAAACCTAGAAATTATAGGATCTTGATATAATTTCGAAACTTAATTGAGAATAAGCGATAAGTTGGCGGTTTTTGGTCTTTCTTATCGACGAAAATTAAACAAAAACTAAACGTGTAGAAAGCTATTGTATTACTTGTTTGGACGAGGGTTCGAATCCCTCCGACTCCAC
>CAKMZM010000020.1 GCA_929200365.1 uncultured Flavobacteriaceae bacterium
ACTACAAGAAAAAAAAGATAGACAACAACCTAAAAAAGTTTTAAGGAAAGTTTTAAATAAAAATGGATTTACGGTTTTCCGTATATATCAAATACGTTAAAACCATAGTTTTGTTTTGATACTGTAAAATACTAATCATCTTAACTCTCATCTTTTGTAATACAATATGCATTTTTAATCTATCGTTATGAATTTGATGTTAAAACAAATAGAACTGATTGAACAAATTGATCAATTAATACGTCTCAAAGCTACTGGATCCCCCGTAGAGCTTGCTACAAAATTAGATATATCAAAAACCAAACTATATCGTACTCTTTACATAATGAAAGAATTAAATGCTCCAATAGAATTTGACACCTCTTCACAAAGCTATTATTATACAGATCCTATAGAATTTTCATGTGGTTTTTTTCTTTAGATGCATAATCTTTAATAACACACCTTATAGAAATTTAAATTCCTTTTGCTATAAAACGACACTGATGGGTTGATTATCTTGTTACTCTCCTGTATAGATTACAAAATTGCGAGGGGTTTCATAAAGGGTTATTTCGATATCATATTTTGAAGCAATTTTGTTACGTAATCTATTCCATATCACCATAGCTATATTTTCTACGGTAGGGTTTAAATTTTTGAACTCTTCGATTTCTTCATTAAGGTTTTTATGATCCATATAGTCTTCGATTTCAGTTTTAATATACTCTTTTAAAATCTTAAGATCCATCAAAAAACCTGTTTCTGGATCAATCTCTCCTATTACAGCTACGATAAGTTCGTAATTATGACCGTGATATTTTGGATTGCTACACTTGCCGAATATTTGAAGGTTTTTTTCGTCACTCCAATCCTTTCTATACAATCGATGTGCTGCATTAAAATGAGCTTTTCTACATGCTTTAATCCTCATAAGGTTATGTGCGAATAAAATTTTTGAAAAATGATTTTAAACCATTCTGTATATAATTCGGGATGTACTAATATATCGTGTTTTACAGTTTCTATGGGCATCCATTTCCAATTGGCTACTTCTTCTGGATTAATAACAGGATCTTCTTCATACTTTCCTAATAACACATGATCATATTCATGTTCGGTAAGTCCGTTATCAAAAGGAGCTTTATATATAAACGAAACAGAATCTTTTAATGAAGTGGTAAACCCCATTTCTTCTTGTAATCTTCGTATTCCTGCTTCTACATTAGTTTCTCCTTCTCTTTGGTGGCTACAGCATGTATTTGTCCATAAACCTGGTGAATGGTATTTATGATGCGCCCTTTGCTGAAGCATTAATTCGTTTTTACTATTTATAATAAATACCGAAAAGGCTCTATGCAATACAGCTTTTTGATGTGCTTCTAGTTTGGGCATCAGCCCAATTTGCTCATCGTTTTGGTTAACTAGGATAACTTTTTCTTCTTCTTCCATTGTTTTTAATTGCTTCAAAATTACAAAATCATAAGAGTAATTCATAATCCATATTGCCTATAAAGCTTGGTTTATATCTATTTTGGGGTATGCCCTCTTATAGTTTTCAAAAAACAGAATTTCTTCAATAAAAAACGCCTCATGCTATTGAGGCGTTTTGACAATATGTATAAAATGTATTGTTTTAAAAATTATTTGACGATAATAAATTCACTTCGTCTATTTAACTGGTGTTTATCTTTCTCGCAATTCGATTCATTACCGCAGTTATTAACCAATTGGGTTTCTCCATATCCTTTTCCTGTTAATCGATCTGCAGATATACCATTATCGATCATATAATTTACGGTAGCTTCAGCTCTTTTTTCTGATAAATATAAGTTGTATTGATCTTCTCCATAGCTATCTGTATGTGCTCTTATTTCTAGTTTCATATTAGCATACTGATTCATTACTTCAATTACTTTTGCCAGCTCTATTTTTGCATCAGAACGTATTGTATATCCATTAAAACCAAAATAAATCGGTTTAAGCGCTAATATCTTTGTTAAATCGTCTCCTACATCTGCAGTTTTAATTTTCTTTTCTAGTGCGAGTGGCGTATCTATAGTTTGGGATATATCTGACGTATTCACGAGCTTCTCCAAAGTGTTGTATTCCTCTTTCTCTGCACGTACAAAGTAGCTGGATTCACATTCGACCAATTGTGAATAGGTAGCTTCATCACCCACAACAAAACTTTGTATTAGATTGTTATTACTATCATATATAGAGACTTTGGTCTCTGGTAATACTTCATTGGTATCTTTATCGGTAACTAATCCTGCAATGGTAGTCTCGCAAAAATCTTTTAAATCTTCTAGTTCTGTAAAGCTATAAATATCATCACTTCCTTTTCCTCCTTCACGATTAGATGAAAAATATCCTTTCTTGGTATTTTCATCAATTATAAATGCAAAATCATCTTTAGGTCCATTAATAGGCTTACCAACATTTACTACTAATTTTTCTTTATCTGTTTGTGGATTAACCTTTGTAACGTATACATCTAATCCTCCTAAGCCCATATGCCCATCAGACGAAAAATATAGCTCACCGTCTGCTCCTATAAATGGGAAGGTTTCTTTACCTTCTGTATTAATAGTCCCTCCCAAATTTTTTGGTGCTCCAAAACTACCATCGTCATTAATAGCTACTTCATATAAATCAGAGCGTCCTTTTCCTCCTGGCATATCTGATGAAAAATATAGTGTTTTTTCATCGCTACTTAATGTAGGGTGTGCTACAGAATACTCATCACTATTAAATGGTAAATCTTGCGGCGTTGTCCATCCTCCCTCAGGATTTTTATAAGAGCGATATATTTTTAATTTATTTGTTCCTCTTTGATCACGACCTAGTTTTCCTTCTTCAAAATTATTTCTTGTAAAATAAATAGTTCGCGTATCCTTTGTAAAAACGGGTGTTGACTCATGAAATTTGGAGTTTATTTTTTGATCAAACCTTTTAATTTTTGAAAAATTACTATTTACAGAGTCATATGTTGCTTCAAAAAGATTTAAGAATGCCTCTCCATTCCATTGGTGAATAGCTTTTTTAAATATTAGTGTATCTCTAGAAGAGCTAAAAACTATATTTTTTCCGTAAAAAGCAGTTCCAAACTCAACAAAAGAAGAATTTACTGATGCATTTTCTATTTCAAATCTACCCGATTGAAAATCGATCCGTTTTAGATAATCAGGTTCATCTAAAAATAACTTTGCTCGCAGATCGTCTGCATTAGCCGCTGCAAATTTTTGCATATACGTATCTGATTCCTGATAATTTTCTACTGCTTTTAATGTTTGAGCATATCTAAAATAATATTCTGGTTCTACCTGATCGGGATAAGAATTTACAAGTTCTTTGTACCATTTTAGTGCTTCTTCAAATTGGCTGTTAAAGTAATAGCTATCTCCCAGATTCATAAAAAGATCTGCACCTTTATATCCTTTTTTGGCTACTTTAAGATACGTTTCTTGTGCATCAATATATTGATACTTATCGTACTGCTCTTTGGCTTTTTTGAGTTTTTTTTCTTGAGATAAAAGCGTATTGTTTCCGAAAAACAACAGCATAAAAATCAATAATGATTTAAGTAAGTATTCCCCCATTTTTTTTACTATTATATTTTAAAAACCTGATTAAAAGAAACGCGGTGTTAGCATTCTATTATATTTTTTGAAAAGTTCGAATCGTAGCATCACTTCATAACTTCCATCATTAAATTGTGATTGTCCTAACTCTGTTGTTTCTCGGTCATAAGCAAATCCGATCATCATCGAGTCTGATATCTGGAAACCTACCATACCACTCACTGCTGCACTCCAACGATATGCTGCTCCTAAGGTTAAGCGGTTATATAACAAAAAGTTTGCAGAAACGTCTACTTGTAATGGTGCTCCAAACACTAGTTTGCTTAAAACGGCAGGTTTAAATTTTATATCATCACTCAAATCAAAAACATGCCCCGCTATCAAATAATAGTTGATACGCTCTTCTGCCAAAAAACTCACAGCTGTACTAGTACTAGTTGTGGTACTTTCATCAAAATGATCTGTTTCTAATAGATTAGGTGCGCTTAGCCCGACATAAAAACGATTGGTGTGATAATAGACTCCTACCCCAACATTAGGGCTAAATTTATTATCAATATTATTTTCAAATAAATCATCATTACTACTAAACTGAGATAGCTTTTGAAAATCTACATTTAATAAATGCCCGCCTGCTTTTAATCCAAAACTTAGTTTTCCTTCATCTGAAGTAGGAATAGAATAGGAAAAATCAATATCGAAATATGTTTCATCGGTAGGTCCTATCTCATCATTAACAACAGATATACCTAAACCAAGGCGTTCATTACCTCCTATCGGAGTATTAACAGTAAGTGTTTGAGTACGAGGCGCACCATCTAGGCCAACCCATTGACTACGATGAAGCCCCATAATACTTAGTACTCCTCGACTACCAGCATAGGCAGGATTAACACTTATCGTATTGTACATGTATTGGGTATATTGAGCATCTTGTTGTGCGCAAATAGAAGTTGTAGCCAAACCTATAGCTACAAGCATAAGCATTATTGACGATGTATTCATAAGTATTTAATTCGATTTAGGGAATAACAAATATATGATATTCCAGATACATTTATCTATTTATATACAGGTAACCAGCTTTGGACGTGTTGATTCCACTAGCGTTTTCATATTCTAAAACATAAAAATAAGTCCCTACTGGTAGTTCTTTATTCTTACCCATTGTAGCTCTTCCTTCACTAATTCCTTCAAAGAATTTAGCTCCAGATTGTTCATATCCATCCTCTTCAAATATCTTAACTCCCCAACGATTGAATATCTGCAATGTGTTATTGGGAAAGTTATCTAATCCTACTATCCTAAACTGATCATTAATACCATCTCCATTGGGTGATATCCCAGTATAAACAACAATTTCATTATCAACATCAGTAATTATCACAAATCCATTATTTTCTTCTACTGTTATTCCGGTTCCTATTACGGTTACTGTTGTTGGATCGGTTCCTTCTGTTTGTAAACTCCCTAACGGAAGCTTTGTGTTATCGATATCTACTACGGTTGCTCCTACAGGAACATTTGCAGTGAAGTCTCCATTTACATCGGTAGTTACAGTTTGTTCTACCCCATTAACATCGATAATATTAACATCTATTCCTTCTAAGTCTGGTTCACCAATATCTTGTGTGCTATTATCGTTTAAATCATTATACAAATGACCAGTTATAGTACCATTTGGTGCAGGTACTACTGTAATTGTAATAATTGCATCATCACAAACTAATGGAGTCGCGATGCTACATAACGTATAGGTTATGATATAATCACCTGGTGGAGTATTGGGTACAACTGTAACCTCGCCTGTACTTGAATCGAAGCTCACACCATCTCCTGGATTTGGATCTGCGACTGTGGTTACTGTAACATCAACTCCCAATGCAACTCCATTTCCATTTAAAATATCATTATCGTTAACAATATTAATAGAATTACCACCTGTATCATTATTAATTGTCACTGTATCATTATTTGCTATGATATGATCAGCTACTACAATTGTTACTATAGCATCATCACAAACCAATACGCCACTCTCATCATTACATACTTGATAAATAATTGTAACAGAACTTCCTGCTTCTCCTGCTATTGGGGTATATGTCATCTCTCCTGTAGATGCATCAAGCGCAACTGTACCACCAGCAGAGCCACCTATCTGAGTAATACTGGTTGTGCCTAAATTATTAGGATCATTATTATCCAAATAATCATCATTTGCTAAAATATCAATACTTACACTTCCTCCAACCATTGCGGCTACATTATCATCAACAGCTGTTGCTACCAAAGGATTAGGATCACTTATATTTGGATTACCATCACCATCGGTATCGGGGTCGGTAACTTCTAAAACCAAATCATCTACAAAATTCCATGTGTTTTGGCAAGTTCCTTTTGCTACAAATTCGAATGAAAACGAACCACTTGTTGGAGCAATAAATGTTACAACAGGTCTTTCCCAAACATTTTCTACACTTGATATCGGAACAGTAGCTACAACTGTACCATCTAACTTAATTTCTGTTTGAGGTGCACAAGGCGGTAAACTTGGTCGGGTTTCTATAAGATAATCAAACGAAAATGAATATTGTACCCCTCCTACCAAAGTAACATTTTGTTTTATCCCTTCTTGAGTAGCACCAAACATTCTAAAACCAAAATAACATCCTCCACTAGGAGAAGCTGGTCTTGGAGCATTAATAATATACCAGGTTCTTTGAGTCTCTGTTGATCTATCTGGAGTATATATTTTACCCCAACCATCAGGGGTTACATCAAACGCCCCGTTATCCATTGTACAATCAACCCCAGCAACATCTAATCCTGGATTGGTTAATAAATTTTGAGAATAACCATTACCAAAAGAAAATAAGGTTATAAAAAATATAATTCTAATAAGTGAAGTAAACTTTCTTTGTAGAAATAGAGTGAAAATTAACATAAGTAATATACTAACTGATTAACATTGTGTGAATTATTTTTCAAAATATAGCGTACAAAGCATAATAATTTTGAGTAATCAATTGATTAATGCAACTGGATACTTTTAATCCAACATCCAAAAAATCTAAGAGGGGAGGAACTTGTGTACTTAATAGGATTGTACACATAACTTTTTAAAAAAAAGTAATACTCTATTTTTTTCATTTTGACAATGTATTTGTATTTAAAGCAAAAACTATAGGGGTAATTAGTTTCTGCAAATCCTTTAATTAAAAAACCTCACATTAAGTAAGGTGAAACCATATTTAGAAATCGACGCAAATATGATAATAGATTTACGTTTTTCTTTGTTTTTTTGCCAAAAAATAGTTTTTTTCGATAAAAAACGTAAAAAATCGATTAAAAAAGGTATAAAAATCTAAACAGAATGAATTTCCTACGTATATATCATCAAGGCTTTATTTAGTCTGGTCGAAAATACAGCAATATCAAATTTGTCTCTTTTTGCATGCTAAATATGAATCTATTGAAGTGATTTAAAATTTTCAATTCGCTATAAAAACGCTCTTTTTTACCAGAATCAAAAAAGTTTAAATCACTTCATTTTTATATAAATCAATATTCGTTTTACTTAATGATATCAATAAGTAGTATTGTTCATTTTAGTACTATATTTGCATCCTTATTTAGATATATGAACAGATCATAAATATATCACCAAGTTTATAGGATAGTAAAATAAATAGGTTATGAAGGCTTATTTTAATATGAAATTTGATGCTATTGAAGGTATATCTAAATATGGTTAGAATAATAAACAGAATCGAATGAAATTTATAGACGAAATTGAGAGAAGAAGAACCTTTGGGATCATCTCTCACCCTGATGCGGGTAAGACGACATTAACCGAAAAATTATTACTTTTTGGAGGTGCTATTCAAGAAGCAGGGGCTGTAAAATCAAATAAAGTTAAAAAAGGAGCTACCAGTGATTTTATGGAAATTGAACGTCAAAGAGGTATATCTGTTGCTACTTCTGTATTAGCTTTTGAGTACAAAGACATTAAGATTAATATTCTGGATACTCCTGGACATAAGGATTTTGCCGAGGATACCTTTAGAACATTAACTGCAGTTGATAGTGTTATTGTTGTGATTGATGTTGCAAAAGGTGTTGAGGAACAAACAGAAAAATTAGTTTCTGTTTGTAGAATGAGAAACATCCCTATGATTGTTTTTATTAACAAACTTGATCGTGAAGGAAAAGATGCTTTTGAACTTCTGGATGAAATAGAACAAAAACTTGGTCTTACCGTTATCCCATTAAGTTTTCCTATTGGAATGGGATATGATTTTAAAGGGATTTATAATATTTGGGAGAAAAATATTAATCTTTTTAGTGGCGATAGTAGAAAAAACATTGAAGAAACTATCGAAATATCAGATTTGTCGTCTCAGAATCTTAACAATATCATTGGGGATACTGCCGCAGATACACTACGCGAAGAATTAGAATTGGTAGATGGGATATATCCAAAATTTGAAAAAGAACAATATCAAAATGGTGACATACAACCTGTGTTTTTTGGATCGGCATTAAACAATTTTGGGGTTAGAGAATTATTAGATTGTTTTATTACTATTGCCCCACCACCAAAACCAAAGGAAAGTGATGTACGATTGGTACATCCCGAAGAAAAAGATTTTACTGGATTTGTTTTTAAAATCCATGCAAATATGGATCCCAAACATAGAGATAGGCTGGCTTTTATCAAAATTGTATCAGGAACCTTCGAAAGAAATGTTCCATATTTGCATACAAGACATAACAAAAAGCTTAAATTTTCTAGCCCTAATGCTTTTTTTGCTGAAAAAAAGGAAATTGTAGATATCTCATATCCTGGGGATATAGTTGGATTACACGATACTGGGAATTTTAAAATTGGAGATACGCTTACAAAAGGGGAAATTTTGCATTATAAAGGGGTACCTAGTTTTTCTCCAGAACATTTTAGATATATCAACAATGCTGACCCTATGAAATCTAAGCAATTAGCAAAGGGGATTGATCAATTAATGGACGAAGGGGTTGCCCAACTTTTTACTTTAGAATTGAACGGAAGAAAAATCATAGGAACGGTAGGTGCTTTACAATATGAAGTAATTCAATATAGGCTAGAACATGAATATGGGGCAAAATGTACGTATGAGAATCTAAATGTTTTTAAAGCCTGTTGGGTAGAAGCCAAAGATCAGGACAATGATGAGTTTAAAGAATTTAAACGCGTAAAAAGTAAATTTCTGGCAAAAGACAAACAAGGGCAATTGGTATTTTTGGCCGATTCTTCTTTTAGTTTACAAATGACACAACAAAAATATCCATCAATCGAGTTTCATTTTACATCAGAGTTTTAATACCCTACAGGATTGTTTCTTAATAAATTAAGTCACTAGCATCTACGATAAAAAAGACATAGATTGCTTCGTTTTTAGAAACTAGAGGAAAGTAAATTCCTTAATTATTTGAAATACAAACACTTACATTCATAGTAACTATCATATTATCAACTCTTCTTATTATACACTTCATGAGAAGAACATATCTTTTCTCGATAGTATACTTTTTAAAGAATAATACTCTTTGAAAATCAATAGTTTATTTTTTTCGTATTTTTTCCTCATTTATAAAAATTTCAGATAGTTATAAAATTGAGTATGTGATTTGAGATGGAGAGATTATACCATTTCCAACTTAAATTTACTTCATAATATTGGAATTATCTGTTAAGAATTATATTTAGTACTCTTCTAAAAATCCCTACTTTTTGTTTTTCTCCATATCCATATCCATATCCATATCCATATCCATATCCTATTTTTCTGTAATTAACAGCATTAAACAATATTGCTATTGAGGCAAATCGCTTTTCTTGATCTAATGTTTTAGGGATATCTAAAAGCCTTTTGTCTGAAAATTTTTGTCTTACTACATAAATACATAAGTTTGCATAAGAGCTTAATAATAATGTGTCTGCTACGACAGTAATAGGAGGTGTATCTATTAGAATATAATCATATTCTTTTTTTAGATAATCAAACAATTCTTTGATTCTTTTATGTTTTAATAATTCTGCTGGGTTTGGTGGCTTAGGGCCTGATGTAAAAACGTCAAGATTTTTAAACCCTTCCATATTAGACCTTATATCTTCTACCTGTATAGATTCGTCCTTAATAAAATTGGTAATCCCTTTTTTACTATTAACATCCATTCGCTCTTTTAACTCAGCAGATCTTAAATCCATTTCTAACAAAGCTACCTTATTTCCCGAACGACCAAGAGTTATTCCTAAATTACTAGCTGCAAAAGATTTTCCTTCTCCTTTAATACCAGAGGTAATTAGAATCGTTTTTCCTTTTTCTTTGGAGTGAGATAACAGAAAATCCAGATTAGTTTCTAATAGTCTAAATGCCTCTGCTAATATTGACCTGTCTGCTTTAGGTTCTACCAATTTTTTATCCTCTGGAGATGAAGGGATACTACCCATTAGCGGTAATTTCAACTTCTTTTTCAGCTCCTTTATGTCATTTATTTTAGTGTTCATTAAATCTTTCAAAAAAACTATAATTATAGGAATCATCAAAGCAGCAAGAAAACCTGTTAAGAATACCTTATTTTTTTTTGGTTGTACTGGACTACGAGAGATATATGCTTTTTCGATCACTTTGACATTAGAAACAGTTGCGGCAAGAGAAATGGCGGTTTCTTCTCTTTTTTCTAATAAATACAGAAATAAAGTCTCTTTGATTTGCTGTTGTCGTTGTATATCTCTAAGTTTTCGTTCTTTTTCTGGTAATAATGAAATCTCAGCATTTACATTGGTATCACTATTCTTAAGGGTATTTATCTTAAGCTGAAGTGTTTTTTTAAAATTTATAAGACTTTGTTCTATACCTCTTCTTAAATCAAAAAGTTTATCATTTAAGTTTATTAATAATGGGTTTTCTATTCCCGAACTCTTACGTATTCTGTTTCTTTGTAATACAATATCGTTATACTGGGTAATCATCATAACGGCTTTAGGATCTTCAAATCCTAAATTTACAGGAAGGAGATCATTTTTAGAATCTTTTAAATAATTAGTTAAATACTTCATTAAATAATCTGTCAATCCTATCTGTATTGATGCTGCTAATTGTTCTTTTTCATTAGTATAAGATTTTGTTAACATTAAAGAAGCTTCAGAAGACAGGTCTGTTAAGCTGTTTTTGGTTTTAAAGAATTCAACATTTTTTTCTAAGCTATCTAATTCTTGATTAATAATATTTATTCTTTCTTTTATAAAATCAGAAGTGTTGGTCGAGATTTGATTTTTGTCTTTAATAACATCTTTATTGTACTCCTCTACCAAACTATTTAGAATATCTTTGGCTCTATCTTGAGCTATAGTAGTTAGTGTTAAGGTAACTACACTGGTACTTGGGTCAATAAGACCAACACTAATAGCTGATTTATATCTTTCTACAACACCCTGAAGAGGGGCTTTATTTATATAGATATTTGTATCTATGTATCTGTTAAGGATTTTAAAATCTGGTTCAACCAGAATATCACCAAAAGGAGAACTTATACATTTTCCAAATTCTCCTTTTAATATAAAATTTTCTTGATTATCTTTTATAGCAAATTCTCCATTAGGTAGAATTGTTATGATAAAATTTAATCCAATATCATCATAAGAATTATCTAGGAATTCAATTTTAACAGGAGATGTATTGGTAAGTTCTACAAATCGCTTAGAATATCTGGTTTTACTAAAATATTGAACATTCAAGTGCAGTTTTCTAACCACATTTTCAAGTAGGGGTCGTGACTTGAGTATTGCTATCTCATTTTCTACATCTTTATTTACGTTTTTAAAAATAGAGAGATCTTCAAGAGCAGAAAGTTCTGACATCACTCCATTGTCTTCTGATTTGATTAATATAGTAGATGTTGCTCTATATTTTTTAGGAGTATATCTTAAATAAAAGAAACCTATTACAAAAGAAATTATAAAAGAAATTACAAACAACCTCCAATGGGCTATATACCTATCCAACAACTCCTTAACAAATAAGTTTTCAGAATCATCATCGATTTCATAATCCACCATATGAATTCTTTCGGTTTAAAGAGAATTTAACTAATGAATTCATCTGAATTTTTTCAATTGGTTATAAAAACCCAAATGAGTTCATTGTAAATTTAACCATTATATGTGAACTATTGAAGTGATTTAAACTTTTTTCGATTTGCTATAAAAACGCTCTTTTTACCAGAATCAAAAAGTTTAAATCACTTCATTATGAAAGAATTTCAAATTCTATAGTTACTAAAAGAAAATATTTTCAACAAAATATCAAAACATTGTTACTATAGACTTCTTTTCCCTTTTATGACTATGTTTTTAATAATTTTACCCAAATAATTAACATCTGTCAATATTGGATTCCTCTCATAGGCTTTTAGATACTTCATTTCAGACGCAATAATTTCTTCTAATGTTTCGGGCATATCTGCATAAAACGGAGGAATCAGACCTGGTTTAAATTTGATTCTCTTTTCTTGCAATTCTTTGGTATATAAACTAAAATAATGATGGCTAAGAGGGCGCCCACCTATGAGTTTCATTTCGCCTTTTAAAAAATTTAATATCATTGGTAGCTCATCTATCCAATATTTTCTTAATAATCTACCTACATTAGATATTCTAAAATCATTTTTTAATTTCCCCCCTTTTCTTAGGTTGTTTCTTTGAAAAACATATTGCTGTAGATACTCAGAATATGGATGCATGGTTCGCAATTTATAAACATTAATTGATTTTCCATTTTTCCCTACACGCTTCAAACTAATCAAAGGACCATAAGTAGGGTTCATATCAAATACAGGGGTTTTTATTTTTTTTGCTACAAAATATAATTTCTTATTAATTATTTTTTCTTCTAATACATCAAAGCCGCAACTATATAATCGACCTAAAATTTCAGTTCTAGTCAAAACTCTACCTTGTCCTTTGGTTATATTAAAGTATAATTTCTTGGACCACTTTAATTTTGGGCAGATACGATGAAAAATAAAATCTCCAAAATAGTGCAGAAAATTAAGAGGTTTAGGAAACTTTTTAAGTATTCTTTCTTTACGTGTTTCATAAGTTTCTACAGCATTAATAAACAATCCTCCTTCTGGCAGTTTACTATTTATTAATTCTATAAATTTATTAATGCGCCTATAGTGATTTACTTCCTTCAAATTAACAATAGCCTGAAAAGACCCCTTTTCATGTATTTCAATATGATTGCTGTCTTTTGTATCACAAAGTAACACATCAAACAATCTAAATTCTTTCAAATAATTACTTATAAAATCACCAACATTATTGCCTCGTTTTCTGGTTATTATTTTTTTGATGGCAATCTTACTTTTACTCCTTAACGCATAAGGTTTAGTGTCTGAGAAAATTGAATCTGCAAGAGTCATATCTTCTTCCTTATTCAAAATAGAATAAGCTTTAGCATTGGTAGTTCTAGCTATCATATTTTAGTATATTTTGAGGGTGAAAATGAAGAAGAAATTAAACAATTCGATGAGTAGAGGACAAGTATACTTGTCCTCGAAGAGGTATAATTTGATAACATAAATATTTAGATTTGGTTGCAATCCAAAGATAATGCAAGGTGAAGAAAACTGGTGGTGGTTTTACCACAAAATAATTACTTAAAGTACTGTTTTTGAAGCTATTAACTAGTATAAAGTAATAAATATTACATTTTTTAACAGGAAAAAAAGTTAACATTAACAAAAAAACTTACTTTTTTTTGTTAAAAAAACAAAAATAAACGTTTAAATAGCAATATATTCTGATTAAGCGCATCATTCTATGTCGTCAAAATATTTTTTTTGTTAAAATATAACAAATCGAGAGTCTATTTAAGCATCTTCGAAATCCTAAATAATATCATTTTTGTTTATAAATTACTCAAATAAAATATAGTTGTTTTTTATTTAGGCAAAAAGAAAAGCTTGTACTCAGTTTGATTGGGTATCAAGCATAGTTATAGTTGCCTATGGTTACACTTTATTTTGTAACATAAGCAAAAAATAACAACTTGTAGTGGGTGATTTTAACGTAGAACTAATATAAATTTAGAGCTTTTTGCTAGCTCTCAGTTTACGAATTAAGTTTTTAGTGTGAATTAACTTTCCTTTTTTGTTTAAGTGATAAACACTATCATAAAAATATGTTTCAGGGTATACAAAATCATCAATATCCATTATCATTTCTATTTTCAGATTTTGTTTCATTTTTTTATGTACTTTTTTAAGCGCCTTTATATTTTTTGCATACTCTGATCTTTCATATGCTCCATAAGAGAAAATAACTTCTATTTTATTTTTCTTAGCAAAATGATAAAATTCATTCAGCAATTTGATTTCTTCGTCTTTATTGTCTTTAATAATAGACTTGCTTCCCAAATCACTTGTAGAAGGTAATTCTAAGTGCCCCGTAATATCTCCATATTTATTCATCCTGTTTCGATTATAAACAAGATCTTTTTTTGTTTTCTTGATTGTATTTGATATTACCTCTTTAAATAACATGTGGTGATTATTTAATCTCATTTTACACTTGCCTGCCCAATTACTATTTTCTCCACGATAATACTTATAGGCAAATGGATTATAATATGAAGTCATAGCTAATAATTCATGTTCTCCTTCTACTATCATTAGGTGTTCGATTGATAATATAATAAAATCCTTAGGAGTTGCAACATCCTTTAATTCATTTAAAATAAATTTTAACCCCAGTTTAGCATGTAATCCTAGATTCACCACAGGCATCTTGAATTCTCTTTCTATTTGATTACTATCAATTCCAAAAAGCAGATTAGATCCTCCTGCAAGGATAATTTTTGGTTCATTAATATCTTTTATCCTTTGGTGTTTATCTGTCATAGACGCCAAAAATTCTGTTGTGTTTTCAGGACTCTCTTCAAACAAAAACAAGGTACTTGCAAGTAGTACTATTAAGCTAAAAAACAGACAAGATTTTATGATAAACTTTTTCATATCAAAATTGAAAATAAATAAACTGTTGTACTTTTCCTGAGTAATAAAAGATCATCCCTACAAGTATAAGATAGCTTGCCCACCTAATAGGGTCAGGTAAGCTATAGCGACTATTTTCTATTGCATACTCGTTTTTACGACCAACCCATTCTATTATCATCAACAAAGCAATTAACAACAATATTTTTCTAGGAAATATTTCTGGATATTTAAATAATGAGGGAGAAAAAATTTCAAGTATAATAGTTATTGCATGAGTTACATTTTCTGCTCTAAAAAATATCCAAGCAAAAATGGTAAGCCCAAAAGTGATTAAAATACCTACTACTTCTCGAAAGGAAGGAAAAACACTATTAGAAGCAACTATATCAATATTTGAACGATTCTTACCTAATAGAAGAAGAGGAAGAAAATATATTGCATTTAATGTTCCCCAGATTATAAATGTCCAGTTGGCACCATGCCAAAAACCACTCACCATAAAAATAACAAATGTATTTCTGATTTTCATCCAGATACCTCCTCTACTACCTCCTAATGGGATATAAAGGTAATCTCTAAACCAGGTTGATAATGAAATATGCCAACGTCTCCAAAATTCAGCAATATCTCTCGAAAAATAAGGGTAGGCAAAGTTACGGTTAAGAGTAAATCCAAATAATCGAGAAGTCCCAATAGCAATATCTGAGTATCCAGAAAAGTCTCCATAAATCTGAAATGTAAAAAATAATGCTCCCATAATCAGGGTGCTTCCCGAAAACGTTTCTGAATCATTAAATATCGTATTTGCATATCCTGCACAAGTATCGGCAATAACTACCTTTTTAAATAAGCCCCATAAAATCTGTCGTAAACCATCTGTGGCTTTATCGTAGTTGAAGGTTCTTTTTTTATAAAATTGGGGTAACAGATTAGTTGCTCTTTCTATAGGTCCTGCAACCAACTGTGGAAAAAAAGCAACAAAAGCAGAAAATGCAATAAAAGATTTTGTAGGTTCTAATTTATTCCTGTAAACGTCAATAGTATAGCTTAGGGTTTGAAAAGTATAAAAACTAATCCCTACCGGAAGAATAATATGAAGCGAATTGCCTTTAATTTCGACTCCCAAAAAAGTAAAAGCTGTAATAAAATTATCCAGGAAAAAGTTATAATATTTAAAAAAACCTAAAAATCCAATGTTTACTAAAATACTTGTCCATAATAATAGTTTTCGCTTAGATACCTCTTGATATTTTTTCAACCCTAATCCAACAGAATAATCAACAACACTGCTAAAAAATATTAAGGATAGAAACCTCCAGTCCCACCAACCATAAAAAATATAACTGGCAATAACTATAAGAAGATTTTGTATTCTTAGATTTTTATTGAATACAAACCAGTACAATACAAATACAATTGGTATAAATAAAGCAAAATCGATTGAATTAAAAATCATGAGCTATTTTTTACATAAAAATGTTTCTTAATCACATTTTTCACGTTTTGCAATCAAGCTATTTAAAATATCTTTAGCTCTATATTGAGCTAATGTTAATATATAGTTTTGTGTATCATTTTAGCTTTAGGCTAATATGATGAAAGATATAATCAGTAAAATAGTATAGATCATTCAAAGGTTTAGAAAATTTTCTCAATATCCTTTCTTTTCGTGTTTCATAGGTTTCTAATGAATTAATAAACAATTTGATAAATAAGAGACTCGCAATTTTGTCTTTAAAAAACTATGTTTTAGCACCATAGGTATTTATGGTTTGGTTAACAACTTAAAGATAATATAAGAAGAGTGAAATCAGTAACGGCTTTACCACAAAATAGTTATGCTAACATTTTGTTTTGTTTGTTTTTTACCTAAAAAAGCTTTCTTCTCTTTGAGATTTAAATAAACAACAGCAAAATATGATACTATACTATTTTTAAAGATCGATTAAGTATTCACAGCTAAAAATATAGAGGTTTTTTTAACTAAAAACATGTATTTTAATTAAAAAAATCCATATATTTAAAGTAGTTTAATGCAGCAGATTCCTTATAGTCTAAAGCGAAGTTATACCCCTCTTCGTTTTTAAATAATAGTGTTATTTTTTGTCAATATATTAATGATTATTATGAAGTGTCGTTAGATAACCATAATAAGCCTACTCGAAAAATTATAGTAAACACTTCACTCAAGGCGTAACAGACATATGAAAGATTCTTTTTCTCTATATACTCAATTTCACTAGCATCCTAAATTTTTATGAATTTAAAAACATAAAACATTGATTTACAATATGTTTTTATTTCTAAAATTCGTTATGTTAGGAAAAGATATTGTTCCAGAGATATTAGTTCTCTGTAGTTGTAAATTATTTAAAATCATTTTTTTATGATTTATTATAAAACTACATTCTTCATAAAGTTTAGAATGCTAGTGAATCAATTTATTAAATCTTTGAAAAAGATATAAATATTCATGTCAATGAAATAGTTCATTTTTAATAACACGAAAAATATAATTTTATGAAAAGAGTAAAAGATAAATTTTGTTTGTTGACAAATGATGTAGAAACCACATCTATTTGGCATAATTCTTTACGCAATGAAACAGGAAGAAAAGTAATGGAAGAAGGCATGCCTATTCTTTTGGATTTATACGAAAAATACAATATTAAATCGACCTTCTTCTTTACGGGATATATTGCAAAGTTATATCCAGAAATCGTAAAAATGGTTGTTCCTTATGGTCATGAAGTAGCTAGTCACGGGATGTCACACAAAAAATCTGATGGTTTTGATGAGATGCCACTTGAAAAACAAATAAAACATTTAAAAGAATCTAAAGCTCTATTAGAAGATTTATCGGGATTAGAGGTAACTTCTTTTAGAGCTCCTGCTTTAAGGGTTAATAATGCTACAATTATAGCACTAGAGGAAGCAGGTTATATAACTGATAGTTCTATAGCTTCACAACGCTTTGATATGTTTATGTCTTTTGGAGGGTTACAAAAACTTAATTGGTTAACCGCCCCTAGGCTACCTTACCAAACATCAAAAAAATCATTGTTTAAAAAAGGAGATAGTTCAATTACAGAGATTCCTTTAAGTGCCTGTTTGCTTCCTTATGTGGGTACAACTATGCGTATTTTTCCTTTTCTTACATCCATACAACGCAAACTACTATCACTAGAATCAAAAATGAATGGAAAACCAATCGTTTTTGATGTTCATCCTAATGAGTTTATTGATGAGAGTAATGAAAAGAGAATTATTAACAAAAGATCATCCAATCCCATTGCTAGTTTTTTGCAAGATACATTGAGATCCAAACTTAAAGTAAAGAATTTAGGAAAAGATGGTGCTACTTTATATGAAAGAGAAATAAAATATTTTATTTCAAAACAGTATAATTTCTTAACTGTTAAAAACTATTGCAAACTGCTTAATAACTAATTTACATGAGGATTTATATAATTACAATGGATGATCCTATCCAAACTTATAATTTTATAAAAAATATTATTAATGACCGTAAAGACGATATTGTTGGTTTAGCTATTCCTGATGGAGATAGGTTAACTCTTTCCAAAGATAAATCAAAATACGTATACATTCTTTCACTACTCTTGATAATGGGTCCTTATCATTTTGCAAAAAATGTGTTTATTACTATTCATCATAAAATTAAAAAAAAACTTGGAAGTTTTGGTTGGATCAATGATCCAACAATAATAGGGTATGCTCAATCAAACAATATAGAAGTCAAACGTATTAAATCACCAAATAACAAAGAATTCCGGAAATATCTCGAATCTTTAAATTTGGATATTATAATAAATCAAAGTCAGAGTTTTATAAAGAAAGATTTATTGGAAATTCCAAAAATTGGTGTTTTAAATAGACATAATGCTTTATTGCCAAAAAACAGAGGTCGTTTAACTCCATTTTGGGTGCTTTATAAAGGAGAAAAAGAGACAGGTGTTTCTATACATTTTGTAGAAGAATCTTTAGATTCTGGAGATATTATTATTCAAAAAAAGTATTCAATTTCTAGAAAAGACACTTTCAATACTTTGGTTAAAAAAAACTATTCATTTGCTTCACAAGCGATGTTAGATGCTATAAAAAAGCTGGAACAGGGAAGAACTGATTTTTTACCCAATGATGATAATCTAGCAACATATAATTCAACCCCCTCGCTTAAGGAAGCTTTAAGGTATAGATATAGAAAATTAAAACGCTATTTAAAATAATAATACTAATCTGAGTTCGATATAAGTTTAAGGCTCAATAAAAGCTATCAAATCGAGTGGTTTTTCGAAATGATCTCTCAACTACGATCGAGATGGTTGGCAAAAAATTGTATCGAGGTTATGTTTCTGTTTGAAAACAGCTCGTTCTCGATACATTTTCTTGTCTTTGCAAGCCAAAAAAACACTCGAACTGACGCAGTTTTCTTAGAGCATATTTAAACACAATGCAAACTAAAAATCAATAGTTTGAGGTTCTGAGTAAACCTCAAATCATGAGTATATCGGGATATTTGAATGATTTGAAACACAACCTCATGGCTCTCAAGATATTGGTTTTCAGGAGACAAGGTATTTAATCATCTTTTACATAAAACTGTCTTTTAATCACATTTTTTATGTTTTGCACAACCAATTCTTTACCCCATTGAATAATGTTATCATTCCATCGTTGAGGATGAAATGTCATTGTCACCAGATTAGGAAAATTTCCTTTATCTATATCTTCAATTATTTCAGAGGTGCTACGAAACTTTTTGGTAAAATTAGTATTTACACGATCTCTTACACTGGTTTTTCGTCCATTCCATCTTCTCCCTGTATCTGTTAGATAATAAACTTTATTGTAGTCTACATCAAAATAAGGTTCTGCAATTATACCATAATCTTTATATTGATATGATTTCCAAAGATCTTTAGAATCATGTTTAGACATTGGTGACCCATGCATACATATCGTTATAACTGGAACAAGTTTTCTAAGTGCAAAAAGGTTAGTTTTAAAATCTTCGATTCCAGATTCGAGATTACCATGTGTAGTTGTTAAACATTCATAATGATATCCTATTTCATGGCCAAGACTTGCTATTTCTAAGATTATTTTTTCATCCCAACTTTGTGGGACTGCTCTAAAATAATAAGTTCCTTTAATTCCTTTTGAAGCCTGTATCCTGGCAAAGACCAATGAGTTTTTAGGTAAAACATCTACATCATGTCTTAGAACGATGCTTTTCTTTTCTGGTTTTGCTATAAATTCTGCAAAAGTTTGAAATTGATAATTACTATTAATTAATGTTTGTAGCAATTCTTTATATCGCTGTATGGTAAAATCTATCATTTATATTCGAATTGTAGTGTTGGGTTATCGATTATAGCTTTTTTGCTTTGAGGGTAATTTTCTACAAACCAAACCATTAGAGCTGTGATATCTATTTTATCTTCTAATAGTTTTTTACGTCTATCAGCAAATGTTTTCTTTAAATTCGGTATTTTTTCTATTTCTTTGATCTTTTCTAACACCCCATTTTCATTTTGAAAATTGAATACCAATCCATATTTCTCCTGATCTTCATTATAAGATCTTCTAATTGTATTAACATAAATAGATGGTGTTCCCAGAACTCCCGATTCTGCTGCCATTGTTGCTCCTTCTCCAACAAAAAATTCTGCTCCTGCCAAAACTTGATGCATATCTTCGGGAGCAATTTTGATTTTATATTGATGATGCTTTTCGGGTAAATCTCCTTCAGATGTAATGAATACGGTATATCGGGATGCCAGATAATCTACAATTTTACTTTTCTCTTGTTCAGAAAAACCAGCTTGCCCTTTATCATGAGATGCATTCCAGGATACAAAACGAAGGATTACATATTTGTCATTAGGAGATAGTCCTAAAATTGAAAAATGATTTCCAGTGATCTCAAAATAATTAGGGTGTAAATATGCCAATTCATGATACGACTGATATCGAATTTGTTTTTTTCCTAAGTCTTCAAACAACACATCAGGTGTAAGAACACAAGATGTAAAAGGAAGGTATAATTTCATCTGTTCCCAATTTCCTGAATCCTCAAGAGATATATGAGGTTTTCTTAATACCGCAGATGCATGCGCAGCATAAGGAGAGCCATGACTCATAAAAATATCAGGTTTAAATTTGAGTCCTTGAATGATTTCCATGATATCGAATTTCAACAAACCAAATAATTTTCCTGAAATAGTATTATATTTTTTACCAAATGATACAAAACGAAACCCCGCAGTTTTTAATAATTCTATCTCAAATTCTTTCTCACGACATGTAAAAAGAAATTCATGCCCTCTTTTTTGCATTTCATATGCAAAGTTTCTAAACAAATGAACGTGACCTGGATGACCTATATCGATAAGGATTTTCATGTGTATTTTCTGTTTTTTATTTTTTGCATCAACTGTTTTCACCCTAGTTTAGTTGTACAATGATAAATTCTATTGTATGTCTTTATGCATTCTTAATTTGAAAATTACTAAGCTTAATTTAGTTTTTAACCTTTGAAAAACTCTACATCATAAGGCATTATAAAGAACAATGCTGATTTAAACTGGAGTCATTGTTTTTTTAAAATTTTAACTGCTCTTTTCCCTAAACTATACAAAAATGGATTAGTTACATAAATAAACCTACCATGCTCCACAAGATCTCCCCCAAACTTTAATTTAAATTCTCTAACCCCATAATCTTCATCGGGTTTACCAGCTCCCATAAAATCATAAGTCTCAATTTTGTGATTACACGCGTATACTATGCCCCCCCAGGTAGCCAATGTACTAGGGTATATATTTTTATACGTTCTATTTTTTCCACAAGCATACCATTCGTAAATCACTTCATTATTAAAAATCGGACAAACAACTCCCCCAACAACTTTTTCTTTATAAAAAACTAATAAAAATTTTGCTACTTCCTGATTAAACAAAGACATAAAAAACGTTAATTCTGGCAATGGTGTTTTTACCTTTGTTTTGTATAAATCATTAAGAATGGTATAGTACTCCTCTACTTCAAATTGAGATTGAGCTTCTCGTAATTCGGCTCCTTCCTTTAAACTTCTTTTTATTTGCCTTAATTTACTTTTACCTAATCTTTCTTTGGCTTGTTCTTCGGTATCACATTTTAGATGAAAATTTAAATGAGAGTGATACTCAAAACCTATTTCATCTAATGCCGTTTTGTATTCACTGTAATCATTAAAATTTCGTGTTTCTATATAAATCACTTTACGTTTTAATTTTTTTATTACAGTTTTAAATAATTCTGTAACATGATCTACCTCTGCTTCTGATGATATAACTGGACCACCATAAATAATTGCTCTGCGAGTAAAAGAAGATTTAATTCCGCTTTCTTTTTGAATTATTCCTGAAACATATGCCATAATCTTATGTTCAAATTCTATGGCAAAAACAAATGTCTCAAGCCCCACACTGTTAAAAAAGGAAAGTGCTTCTGGTGTTTGAAAAAAACTGGCAGTATTATTTTCAAAAAGCTCTTCTAACTGACGATCAGTCAATTGATTTTGATTGATATGTGTAATTAAATTATTAGTCATGATAAAACTTCTTTATATATGTTGGTCAATTTTTTGGCAATAACTGTATCGTCTAAATGAGAAATACGCCTCCTTCCGTCTGTTTTATTATCATTGTTCAATGCTTTATTTAAGTAGTTTGCTATTTCATTCTCATCAAAACCAGCAACATAACACCCCGAGGTATCTCCTATGGTTTCTTCTATATCACCAACATTAACGGCTACAATTCTGCAATTACATGCCATTGCTTCTTTAATAACATTGGGAGACCCCTCCCAAAGACTGGTAAGGATAATTACATCTGCTGCATTAAAATATGCAGGCATTTGCTTGTTTGGGATATCAATAAGCGAATGCAATTCTATATCTTTATAATTAAGTAACTCAAATGCGTTTCTAGCCAAATGATAGTTTTTTTCTTTCCTTCTGGGGTTTGCGGCAAAAAGGATATGCCGCTTATTGGGATTCCATTGTGTGACGTCTATCGCTTCTTTTTTTGGGAATGGTTTAAACATACTAAAATCGACACCATTGGGCAGAACTGTTGCTGTTTTAATTCCACAAGATTTTTTCATGTCTTGAGATTTAACAATAATCTTATTCCAAAAAAATAAATTAAAGATTTTGATCATATATTTTAGCAAAAAAGAGGCTTTTATATCACTACCCATTAGTGAAACTACCAATGGTTTTCCTCCTGCCAAGGCTGCTACTACAGCACTAAGAGAATAATGTGCATGAACAACATCATAAGAGTGATGTTGTAGAAATTTCCTGAGTATAAAAATATGTTTTAGGTACCCTATTAATCCTTTACCCTTGATGGTAAAAAAAGAGACGTGACATCCTAGTTTAATCAGAGAACTACCTTGATTAAAAATAATAGGAGATATCCCATTTTTTGTATTTCCACTACTTACAAAAAGTATTTTCACTTTGTATGTATTAAAAAGGTTCTTAATTAGTATGAGGTTCTTTTACAAACGCTCTTTCTTGTTTTTTTAAGTGTCTATCGACCCCATCTGCATATGCTTTTTCTAGCTCTATTTTACCTTTAATATATTCCCATGTATTTTGTTTCTTAGTAAAATATCCATCAGAATTTACTAATGCCGAAGTGCCAAAATACAGGGATTGAAATTCTATCAGGTAAAATTCTTTGCCATCGTAAGCAACATCAATAGAAGCATGGGGAACATTCATTTTTTTATAAATCTCTAAAGCAAAATCATACACACCATCTGGAGCTCCTGCCTCAAGACCGTAGAGGTAATTATGGGTACCTCCTCCGCTCGCTCTAATATCTCTTCCTTTCTGGATTGGTCTTTTAAAAATGTAGAGTTTTTCTCCATAAAAAAGAATTTTCCAATCATTCTTCAAATCAGGTATAAATTCCTGAATGATAAATTTATTTCTATACCTACACTCTTTGATATATCCTTTATGTTTTAGAGCACGACCTATATCCCATAAATCCATTTTATAATTACGTTTAGTTGTTTTTTTAACCTGAGCTATCAATTCGTTTTCAGAGTTTATCAATCTAACACCATCTCCAGTTGCTCCTCCTGCTGTTTTAAATACAATTGGATAAGTGATGTTTTTTAAATGCATTTTCAAATCTTCTAATGCTCCAAATGCTTTTGATTTCAGGTTGTTTGTATAGTTCGAATAATCTCTCATAAACTCCATGAAAACTTTATTGTTATTTGCTCTTAAATGGTTATATGATGGCATTACATTTGCTCCCATCTGCTCTAACCCATAGATAACATCTTCGATATAGGATTTATAATAATATCCTACATCTTCAGATGATGTATAAATGATATTTGAACCAATATATGCTGTACTTCTAAAATCAACTTCATTGAAATATTTATATTCAATTTCATATCCTATTTGATTGAAATAATAAGCTAGTTTTTCTTTATCCATACCGCTTCTATATGGAAAATTAAACTTCTTTGATCCAAATACGGATTTATAATCTTTGAGTGCTATTATATGTTTCATCTGTATATATTTATTGCTATTGGATAGTCATCTCTTTATTTCAATTTTATAGGGTCAGATATTTCTTAAGATCAATTGTACTGTTTCATTTTGCTGCCATTGGTTCTTCTTTTGAGTTAAATGAATTAATATTTTTAAGAATTGATAATGACATTAATAAAGTGTCTCGTTCATGTTCTACGGTATATACTGTAAGATCATTAAACATTTGAGTAAGTTTTTCTTGATCAAAATAAAATCCTTCATCGATATATGGTCGCACTTTTTCTTTGTTAGACTGGATTCCTGAAACAATTCCAAAATTATCCATATATGTTTTCTTCACTTTTTTTACAAATCTCTTTTTAAAAAAAGGGTATATAATATTCATCATATAAAAAATGTTTCTTACATCTATTGGTCTATATCCTTTACCTGTTCTTTGTCTATAAATAATTTTGTTGGTTTTTCTAATAATGTCTGTATATATGTATTGCCCTTTGGTTCTTTTTAATGGGTTTTGTGTAAAAAAATCATTATTAGCACCAGCATATTTAGTTTGCAACAAGGTTTTTACAAACTGATAATCCAAAAATGGTGTTCTTACATTAAGATACTGTTGTTGTACTGCTATTTTTTGACCAAAAAATTTCCTAATAATTTCTTCAAAAACAAAGATGTAAAACTGTTGATTGATAGTAAGTTTTTTTGAAAGTGACCTTTTGTACTCCAATATTTCATCTACCAATTCTTCCAGATCATCAACAAACTCATTTATATTAAGAACCTCTAATGCTTTAGAGGTTCTTAATTTTGTTTTTAGTGTATTTTCTTCGGTAGTTATAAAAACATCTCGAAGTGCCAAAGAGGTAACTGTTCCCGTAGTATGGAGTGCTCTAAAAAGCTCACTCCCTACATACCCTGATAACATGTACCTTGATTGTTGGCTAATTTTCTTTGTTGTATACACATAATGTGCCTGTAAAAACCCATTTCCTTTATAAGCTCTAGTGTTGTATTCATCTGCATTTTCTAGGTATTGTGTATCTAAATACTCTTTATCACTAACATCAAACGATTGGTAAGGAATCCCTAATGTTTGAGCATTTCTACTTGGGATATGAACATCATCGATTTCTGGACGACCAAAAGAAAAGGTAGAGAATTTTTTATTGTGGTGCAAAGCACAACTCACTATGGTTCTCCCATCAAAACCACTGGTAAATGCAATATCAAAATGTTCATCTGGAAAATAGTGTTTTGATGTTTTTATAAACAACTCACTTAATTCATCCGCTACTTTTTTCCCTCCTCTTGGAGTGCTTACAAACAGTTCTGTTATCAAAAAATGTTTATGTATCTCAATATGATTATTGGTAAACTGAACAAACGAATGACAAGGCAACAGCTTAATTTCTTTACATATTGTGCGGTTAAAAAATCCATAATTAAAGAGTAAGCTTTCTAAAATATATTTTTTGTCTACCGTATATTCCCTTGGAATAAACATTTTGATCATATCTATTGATGATGAAACAACATCTCGATCCATACTATAATACAAAGGAAGAATACTAAAAAAGCTATTATAAATTTTTACAGTTTCGTTATAAACAACTACAGCATAGAAATTACCTCTCAATTTTGGGATGTCATTATCTTTGGAGACATATAATATTTCTTCTGTATCTATACAATCACCAATGATTATAACTCTTTTTCCACTTTTATTAAAATCAGAATATCGACTATTGGTGACCAAAATTAGGTCTTTATTTATGTCTAATTGATATTTGAAAACATTACTAACACTTATGTTTTTTTCTTTGGTACTTAAAATAATAAAATCATCAACCATATCTTGTTCTTTTATATTAGAATAATCCTCTGATAGATAGTTTGAAAATATTCCACATGAGTATAATCATAAAAATTAGCGCTAGATATAAACACCAGTGCATTTTTTGTTTGTGATATCTACTTACAATTCCGTCAGACATGAATACAATTAGAAAAGGAAGCGATAAAATTTGAAATCGGTCTTGATGAGATATCCCTGATGCAGCAAGAACCATTACATAAACAAGAGCAATAGTCCCAATCAAAATAGTTTTTTTTTGTTTTAGTTTTATTGCTCTAATTAGACCTAGAAAAACAAAAAAATACATACTATTTCTAATCATTTCATTTTGAAAGTGGGTAAAAATCCCTAATTGTGAAGCTTCAAAATTAAGTACTGATGGAAAAGGAGTTAGAATCGCTCCTGCAATTAATAATGGTGCAATTAAAGCTGCGGTATACTTTATCCCCCCAGTTTTTGAGGCATCTTCAAGTTCATTTCCGAATTGGTCTTGACTAGCTTCAATAACTTGTATAACATAAGTGTCCATATGAAGAATAGTTAGTATATAAATGGAACCTATTAATATTCCAATATTGAGTATAACTGAAATGAAAATATCTCTTTTCTTTTTAAGTTTCAAAAATGTGATTTGCAACAAAATAGCTGCCAAAAGAATTGGAGCTAATACAATTCTAAAATAAAAGAGTACTCCAAAATGAAGTAGTACCACGATAATATAATAGACACGAAACTTTGTCTGTTCGGTTATTCTCATCGCAAAAAACGCAGCATTGATAAGCAAAAACATAAGTGTCGTTTCTTTTAAAAACATTCCTCCAAACCACAATAATGGAGGCATTACCATTGCTATTACCCCTGCTATTCTTGCTTGTTCTTCTTGGTAGACAATTTTGGTAATTTGATAAATCCGTACTACAGTAATACTACCGATAACGGCATTAAATAATTTTATGACCACTGGAAATTTTCCGAATATACTATACAGGTGACCAATAACTATAGAGAAACCATAGTCTGATTCATTACTCCAAAAGAAAGATAATGATGTAAATATATTTTTCCCATCCCGAATGGCATCAGCAACGATAATACCCGAATAGTGATAGTTCCAGGAGTCTGCTGCTGCTATCTCAAAAGGAAGGCTTCTTGGATCATAAAGAAAAGTTAGTGCATACATACATGAAACCCCTATAACTCTATAGAATAAACTATGAAAAAATAGCTTGGTTTTAAATAACTTGACTTTTCTCCATAGTAACGTATACCAACGTAAAGCTCCGTAGAAAAATAAAATGATCCCTACTCCTATAAAAATTATGGGTAAAGGCATCATATAATCTGGAAAAACAATAATATGAAATATGACTACTGCTGTAGAAAACAGTATGCCTATATTTGTATGTGATTTTACCCAATACATTATATTACATATTGATATTTATACATTTTTTCTACACTACTTATCTCGTAATATTTTTCAAAACTTTCTTTTGCATTATTAGATAATTCTTGTTTTTTGTGATCTGGTAGTTTTATATATTTTACAATTGCTTTTGCCAAAGAGTCGACTTCAAAATCTTTAGTAATAAAACCGTTATAGTTATCAACAACTACATCTACCATTCCTCCTGCGGGTGTTGTTATTATAGGCACTCCCATAGACATTGCTTCTAGAGCTACTATAGGCATTCCTTCCCGTATTGAACTAATAACCAAAGCATCAGCAGAAGACAAAAAATCGGAAGCATCTTTATAATATCCTGTAAAAATCAAATTTGAGGTGTTAATGTTTTTTAACTCTGTCATTAGATTTTGATCAGATACTGCACCTATATGTGTGCAACTCGCTTGTGGGTATTGTTTGCCTATTTTATCAAATCCAAGTGATAATAGTTTATAGTTTTTACTATCACATACCGTTCCTATTGATAAAAAATGAATCCCAGTTTCAGAATCTAAAGAGAAACGATCCCAGAATTCTTTAATTTCGCCTTGTTCTCTTTGCGGAATACATCTTTTTATACCATTTCTAACCATTGCTAATTTTAGCTTTGGGAAATATTTTTTTGTTTCATCATATATAGAGGGTGCTATACAAATATGAAGTATTCTATTATTAATGTAACGAAACCTATTGATTAGTGATAATCTATATTTCCATTTTATAATATTACTATGTATGGTATGCACATATTTTATTTTGGGCTTGATATAAGAAATTAAATACCCATAAATGAATGCCAAAGAAAGATGTATATGAATTATCTCTGGCTGTATTTCCCCAATCAATCTATTAAGTTCAAATACTTGTTTGATGCTATATTTATTCTTCCAGTTCAATTGGATTAATTGAACAGAAGTATGTATAGATTTTACAAAATTATTTTTTGAGTTTGTATCTCCCAATACAATTATAAATACACTATTGGATAGTATCTGTTGATTGGCCAATTGCACTACAAAGTTTTCTGCTCCACCAATGTTTAATGATTTTATGACATGAATAATTTTCATTTGTTGATTTTCTTACCATAAATCCAACTATCTCTTGCTATATTACCTGTTTCGTTAAAAGAAAGTTCAAAGTTATTTCTCTTTAAAAAATCAGACATCTTTTTTTTAATTTGTCTATCATCATCAAATAAAAAATCATGACATGAAACTGCTATGTTTTTTGTAACTCTAATTGTATCTTTCATTCCATCTATCATCTGTAATTCTGCCCCTTCGATATTTACTTTCAAAAAGTCGATTTGCTCTATTTTATTTTGTTTTATAAAGCTATCCAATGTTAGCCCATCTACTTCGATCCCTCTTTCATCGTTATTTATAAAATCGACCTGATAATTTTCTGTTTCTTCTATCCATACCTTTTGATTATTATCTGTTATTGCTATATTGAAATTTTCAGAATTTTTAATACCATTTTTAACACAAAGTCCTACTAGTTTTTCATAGCTAGATTTACTTGCTTCGATAGCATATATTTTTCCTTGATTTTGGATTTTCTCGTTGAAGAATAAAGTTTCTGTCCCAATTCCTGCTCCAATATCTACGACTACATCATCTTTTTTAGGAATGTAATATCGACAAGGTGTTTTTTGTATGTTTCTGTATAATTTTTCTTTACTAAAATTGAAATAGGGTTTCTTTACAATATACAAATACTGATCATTACTCTTCAACCAATACATGTCAAAACTAGGATCATAAACAATATTATTATCTCTAGACATCAATATTCTACTTGCATAACTTAATATCCTTGCCTTATTTTTCTTACTTTGGGTAAAGAACAAAATGAAATTAATTATGCCTAATACTATTTTTTTCATCAATCTTTTCATTTTGATTTATTTTAGATATTCATAAAATTTATTTTCTCATTTTTAGCTTGTCTAGAAAAATTTCTCTTAATTCAAATAGTTCTCTAAACTTAAAAACATACGATAATAAGGTGTAAAAACAGGCATATGTTCCAACGCCAAAAAACAATTTTAGTAATGGGGTTGATAAAAAATTGCTTATATAAAAACTCAAACCACCAGTAATCAAACCCGTAAAAACATAAGGCATTAAATCTTCAAGTTGGTTTAATGCAGAATATCTAATAAATTTTTTTGTGAAATATGTATTGATAAAAAAACTTAAAAATGATACTCCTACATATCCTATTACTAACTGAACCAACCCTAATTTATAAGTGGCTATAATAACAACAATAGTGAGGATATTTTTTATTACTTCGAGATAAAGAAATAGATCAGATCTACCTTTTGCATTTAAGTAATTTAGATTGACAAATTGTACTGGAAGAAAGATAATTTCTAACGACAAAATTTGTAACAGAAGTACAGACGGCAACCACTTTTCTGTCAATAGTACAAGTATTATAGGTTCTGAATAAAATAAGAATATAAAAGTTACAGGAGAAAGTAAAAAACCCGATAGACGCACACTTCTTTCTAATATATCTTTTGTTTTAGCGTCATTATCTATTACTTTCACTAATAATGGAAATGTAACACTTTGTAAAATTGAATTGACCAAAGTTCCTGGGATTTGTTTAAATAGAATAGCTCTGGTAAAATATCCTAATTCCTCTGCATTATAAGTTTTGCCAATAATAATTAAATAAATATTTCTAAAAAAAATCCTTAACAATTCTGATATCAAAAGATTAGAACCAAAACCAAACAAAGCTTTAAATGATTTACTATCAAACACAATCAGTGGTTTCCAATGATTAAGTATCCAAAACATAAGAGATGTTGTAAGATTCTTACACAGTAATTGGTATACCAGCGCCCATACTCCGTATCCATATATAGCTAAAACAATACCTACGACTCCTCCTAGAAGAGATGCTGTTATATTTACAATTGCTTGTGTTTTAAAATCAATATTAATTGTCAATATTACTCTGTGTATAAGAGAAAAAGACATAATAATGATATTTAATCCTACAATTCTAATGAGATCAACTAGCAAAGGTTCTTTATAAAAATCAGCAATGTAACCTGAGGATAGAAAAAGAATTCCATAAAGAAGAATACTTGTGATAAGATTAAAATAAAAGATAGTAGAATGATCTCTATCATTGACATCTTTTTTTTGAATGAGTGCTGCATAAAATCCACTGTTAACAAGAGATTGTCCTATGGCAATAAAAACTGCAATCATACCGATGAGACCATAATCATGAGGTACCAAAATTCGAGCCAAAACAATCCCCAAAACGAATTGCAGGAACATTGTAGAGAATTTATCAATACCACTCCATAGTAAACCATCTGTAGCTTTTCTTTTTAATGTATTCATTTACACTTTTATTTTCTTATACTTCATAATCTTTTCTATGATCTATTCATCAAAATATGTGTTTAAATCTTTTTTTAAAACATCAACCATAATTTCTTGGTGTGTTTCACATCTCATTATATTTAACATCAAC
>CAKMZM010000021.1 GCA_929200365.1 uncultured Flavobacteriaceae bacterium
CATATAGTGAAATATTTTTTGGATCAATAATGGAATATACTGATGAGCGAGTAAGTCTAATTACCTGATTTTATTTCTAATTTATGGGATGGCAAGAGTTTTACTTATTTTATGGAACGAAAAGTACAAATGACTGATGAGGCTATTTTTAGTGATACATCAGAAACCATAAAGAAGGCAATTCAGGATACGTATAATGAAAAGCAAACCGAAACCAATATAAGTAAAACAGCATTTGAGACAGCTGATATAATATTAATTGTATTAATTAAGTAAACTATGTTTAAATATTTTTTAGGGAGTAGTCCGAAATGGTTTAAAACTGTAATGATCGGATTCTTAATTTTTAATGTATTCTCTTATTTCTTTTTAGGACCAATGATAACAGCGTGGTTATTTATTGGGGAGTTCATTTTTACTCTTGCGATGGCACTCAAGTGTTATCCATTACAGTCAGGAGGATTGTTGGCTATTCAGATTTTAGCATTAAAATTAACCAATGCATTCCCAACAGCTAGTTTGGATAAAAATCATAATCCCTTATTAAATGAAAAAGGAGAAGAGGTTATGAGTGGTGTTTATATAGAAATTGTTCAAAACTTAGAAGTGATATTACTATTAATATTTATGGTAGCAGGGATTTATTTTATGAAACCTTTATTGATGTATATTTTCAGTAAAGTGTTTACTAAAATAAAGTCTAAGATGATATTATCTTTACTGTTTGTGTTCTTGGCAGCAGTACTTTCTGCATTTTTAGATGCATTGACAGTTACTGCAGTGTTGATTAGTGTAGCAGTAGGTTTTTATGGAGTATATCATAAAATTCACTCTATGTCAGAATCAGATTTTGATCATGATGGCATATTAGATAGAAAAGAATTAAGTGGAGATACTCTGGAACAATTTAGAAGCTTCTTACGAAGTTTAGTGATGCATGGTTTGGTGGGTACTGCACTTGGTGGTGTTTGTACTTTGGTGGGAGAACCCCAGAATTTATTAATAGGAGAACGCATGGGGTGGAATTTTATAGAATTCTTCTTAAAAATGGCACCTATTTCTATACCTGTTTTAGGAGCAGGTTTAGTTACAACAGTGATTTTAGAAAGTACAAAGTCATTTGGTTTTGGAGCAAAATTACCAGAAATAGCTAGAAAAATTATTAAAAACTATACAGATGAAGAAGATGTCAATAGGTCTGATAAATCTAAGTATGGACTAATTGTACAAGCGATATCAGCACTGTTGTTAATTGTTGGTTTAGCCTTGCATATAGCACCTGTTGGGCTTATAGGGTTGGCATTGATTGTTGTGCAAACAGCTTTTATGGGGATTACAGAAGAACATCAATTAGGAAAAGCGTTTGAAGAAGCATTGCCGTTTACAGGGTTGCTTGTAGTTTTCTTCGTGATTGTAGCAATGATTCATGATCAACATCTTTTTTCACCAATCATTGATTGGGCATTATCTTTTGATCCTTCAACTCAACCTTCAGTTTTTTATGCTGCAAATGGAATTTTATCAATGATTAGTGATAATGTCTTTGTAGCAACGGTATACATAGGAGAGATTAAACAAGCTTTTGATAGTGGAGCAATATCACGAGAGCAGTTTGAAAAATTAGCAATCGCTATTAATACAGGAACAAATTTGCCTAGTGTGGCAACGCCTAATGGTCAGGCAGCGTTCTTATTTTTACTAACTTCTTCCTTGGCACCATTAATTGGGTTGTCGTATACCAAAATGGTAAAAATGGCTTTTCCCTATACTATTGTGCTTGGAGGGGTCGGTTTATTAGGAGTAATATATTTTCTATAAGGATAAGAATGACATACTTTACCTATAGATATAGCGTTAGTATACTAAACATCTAAATTAACAAAATCAAAATAACGTATTTTTTTATGCTGAGTATTTTAAATCAAAACACCCCAAAGATCGATTCAGAAATAGAAGAGAATTCATTATCGATTATGGATCTTCTACTTAGTGGAGGAACAGGAGCAATTGTAATCATATCGATTCTTTTTGTATTACTATTTATTGCAGTGTATATTTATTTTGAAAGAATTTTTGCAATTAAAGCAGCTTCAAAATATGATGAGAGTTTTATGGATAAGATAAGAGATAGTGTGGTGAGTGGTAAAATTGAAGCTGCAAAAATTTTATGTGCGCAGACGAATAACCCTATAGCAAGGTTAACCGAAAAGGGAATTTCGAGAATAGGGCATTCGTTAGAAGATATTAATAAAGCGATCGAAAACGCAGGTAGACTTGAAGTATATAAATTAGAAAAAAATGTTAGTATTCTTGCCACAGTAGCAGGGGCTGCTCCTATGATTGGTTTTCTGGGGACAGTAATTGGTATGATTTTGGCATTCCATAATCTGGCATCAAGTTCAGGAACAGCAGATATGGGTGTTTTGGCCGAAGGTATTTATACGGCAATGACAACAACTGTTGGAGGATTAGTAGTTGGGATTGTAGCTTATATAGGATATAACCATTTGGTGGTTCGTACAGATAAAGTGATTCACAGTATGGAAGCTAATGCTGTAGATTTCTTAGACTTGTTAAACGAACCTGCATAATATGAATTTAAGAGGAAGAAATAAAGTTAGCCCAGAGTTTAGTATGTCTTCTATGACAGATATTGTATTTCTGTTATTAGTTTTCTTTTTACTAACATCTCCTGCGATTACTCCGGAAGCCTTGGATTTAATATTGCCAAAAGCTAAAGGAAAGAGTTCTAATGTGCAAAATATATCGGTAAGTATTACTAATAAACTGCAATATTATATCGATGAAGAGCGTATAAGTCAAAGTAGTTTAGAATCTACATTATTATCACGATTACAAGGAAAAGATGAACCGACAATTATTCTAAGAGCAGAAGAAGGAGTCCCTATAGAAAAGGCAGTTGGTGTAATGGATATTGCCAATAGAAATAAATTTAAAGTAATATTAGCCGTTAGACCCGAATAAGAATGATAAAGCTGGATACAAAACATAAAAAGAAATCCTTTGTGCTTACGATACTGGTACACGTAGCGATTATCTTTTTATTGTTTTATCTGAGCTTAAATTATATGGAGCCTGAAGAAGAGGGCGGTATTGCTGTAAACTTTGGAACAACAGCAACTGGATCAGGTAGAGTTCAACCCAATGAGCCCATTAAATCGTCGCCTAAACAAACTACTCCAGAGACAACTTCTATTCCCGAGTCGCAAGAAGAATCTCCTCAAATCAAAGATAAAGTGGTAACTCAAGAACTGGAAGATGCACCGGTAATAGAGAAAAAGCCAAAAAAGAAACCTAAAAAAAAGACTGAGAAACCTAAAGAAAAACCGAAACCTTCGGATCAGAAGCCTTCAAAAAATATAACAAAAGAAAAACCCGTTAAAAAGGTAGAAGAAAAAAAACCAGATCCAAAACCAGATAAATCTACTTTGGATATTCTGAATAGTTTTTCTAACGGCTCAAAGAATGATGGTAAAGCAAAGGGAGGAGAAGGCGATGATAAATCACCAGGAGATAAAGGAAATCCAAATGGAGATCCTAATGCCAAATCATATTATGGAACTGGAAAAGGATTAGATGGAGATGGTAACTATAGATTAGGTGGTAGAAAAGCTCTTAATAAAGAAAAATTTGTTCAGAATTGTAATGAGTCGGGTATTGTTGTGGTAAAAATAGAAGTTAACCAAAGCGGAAAAGTAACTAGAGCTACTCCAGGGATTAAAGGTACGACCAATAGCGCTTCATGTTTAATGGAACCAGCAAAAAGAGCAGCTTTGGCTACACGGTTTAATAGTGACTCTAAGGCTCCAGCAAAACAAGTAGGAACAATTGTTTATCAGTTTAAACTTTCTGAATAGTACAAAAAATGAATTATAGGGAGACCCTCGATTGGATGTTTACCCAATTACCAATGTATCAACGCCAGGGGGCTAGTGCATACAAAGTAGATCTTCATAATACGATACAACTAGCAACATATCTAGAAAACCCCGAAACCAAGTTTAAGAGTATACATGTAGCGGGAACTAATGGTAAAGGCTCTACTAGCCATATGCTAGCTTCAATATTGCAGGAAGCAGGTTATAAAGTAGGATTGTATACTTCGCCACATCTAAAAGATTATAGAGAACGTATTCGAATTAACGGAGTTACTATATCAGAAGAATATGTGATTGATTTTATTTCAAAACATCAACCCTATTTAGAATCGAATCAACTTTCTTTTTTTGAAATGACCGTAGGGATGGCATTTCAGTTTTTTGCAGAATCTAAGGTAGATATAGCCGTGATAGAAGTTGGGCTTGGGGGGAGATTGGATTCTACGAATATTATTACTCCAGAAATTTCTGTGATTACTAATATAGGGCTGGATCATACTCGCTTTCTGGGAAATACTTTGCCGAAAATAGCTTCAGAAAAAGCAGGAATCATTAAAGAGGATGTGCCAGTTGTTATAGGAAGAAATATAGAAGAGACTTCAAAAGTTTTTGTAGAGATAGCTAATGCATCCCAAAGTCCTATTTATTTTGCTGAAGATTATAACTATACTATATACCCATCTGATTTAAAGGGGGATTATCAAAGAGAAAATATAAGAACCGTTTTACAAACCATAGATTTGATTAAATCAAATGGGTGGGGTATATCTGATAACAATATTGAAAAAGGACTTCAGAATGTTGTAAGGAATACTCACTTGTTAGGAAGATGGCAAATATTACAAAAACGACCTAAAGTGATATGTGATACTGCACATAATAAGGATGGCTTAACAGTGGTTATGAAACAATTGATTGAAGAAGCATATGATAACCTTCATATTGTGTTAGGAATGGTTGATGATAAAATTTTGGATACTATTTTGCCATTATTCCCTACCCAAGCTCAGTATTATTTTTCCCGACCTGATATTTTAAGAGGGCTTGATGAGAAGGAATTAAAAAAAGAAGCTTTAAAGTTTAATCTAATAGGCGAGGATTATAGTTCTGTAAGAGAAGCGTATGAATCTGCTTTACAGCAAGCTACGGATAAAGATGTTATATATGTGGGAGGGAGCACATTTGTGGTTGCTGAAATAATTTAAATTTTCTTTAAAATTCTTTTGGTAGACTATAAAACTGTCTTATATTTGCATCCGCAATCGCAAGATATCGGGCGCGTAGCTCAGTTGGTTTAGAGCACTTGGTTTACACCCAAGGGGTCAGGGGTTCGAATCCCTTCGCGCCCACAGAATTTATAAAAACCTGTAAATAGTTAATTTACAGGTTTTTGTATTTTGTTATTTTTTGTAACTATTTGTTTTTTAACATTATATAGGCTCGAACTTTTTGAAAGCTATATTGTTTCTCACCAAAAAGAATTTTTCAATTTAAAGAATCTCAGTATTTTCGTCTAAAAATAGACACAAAATTCTGATAGAACGTTATGGCACAACAATTCGGTAAAACATGGTGGGGAGAACAATTTTTAAAGGCTTTATCACAAATTGATTATTCTAACCGTTTACCTAGAGGAAAAACCTATGCTCGAAAAGGTACTGTAAAGGATATTAGGATTACTAAGAACATTATTGAAGCAAAAGTTAAAGGTAGTAGATCTAGACCTTATAATATTAAGATTACCATTCCAGCGTTTAGCCTTTCAGAGAAGAAGAAACTTATGGATGCTATTATTGGTGATCCATTGTCGTTATCTCATTTATTAAATCGCCAATTACCACAAGAATTAAATGAGATTGCAAAGCAAAACAGAATACAAGTTTTTCCTAATCAATGGTCAGATTTTGAAATGCAATGCTCGTGCCCAGATTGGGCAGTGCCTTGTAAACATTTGGCAGCAGTTATTTATGTTTTTTCAGCAGAAATTGATCGAAATCCTTTTTTACTATTTCAATTACACGATTTGGATATTCTTGGTGAATTGACGAAAGCAGGATTGCAGTTAGAAGGAAGTGTAAAAGTTTTAAATTTTGAAAAATTACTTCACGATCAACCAATTTCTGTTGAGTTTACTAATAGTCCTGGTGAAGCTGTTTTTGACTTGTCTAAAATTATTCCCCAAGCCGAAAATGTATTGTCTTTATTAGAAGATAAGGCACTTTTTTATACAAAACCATTTGTCCCAATACTTAAGAGACATTACAAAAAAGGAACTTCATTTGCTAAAAATGCATTAACAAAAGAAATTTTCGAGCTAGAACCCAAAGCATTTGAGAAGATTGAATGCATAGAAATTCAAATCAATAAAAAAGAAATAAGTTTCCAAGGGATTACCTTCTTTTCTGGTGGAGAACCTATAGATATTTCAACTTTTAATAAAGATTTAGCTTCATTGATTCATTTTTTAGAAAGAATACCTAAGAAATTTGAAAACCGTCTCTCATCTGACTTAATATGCCTGTACCGAGCTTACCATCTAAGTATTTATTTAATGCTTAACGGTGCTTATGTTCCTCAAATTCTGGAATTGGAAGAAGGACATTATAAGGTTCGTTGGATACCCGTTACAGCTAGTGAAGAAGTGAATTATTTAGTTGAATTTTTAGAACAGAATATCTCACAGAAGTTTGTTACCATAGATACTGGTTCGAAAAAGCAACGCTATTTGGCACCAAAAGATCAAATTATTTGTTTGTTATCCAATTTTTTAACGCATTTTATGCTTGAAAAGGATACTTTTACTACCGGAGCAAGAACATTCTTAGATTTTAAAATAGAAGAACTATTTTTTAGCTTTAAAAAGCAATCTTTTACTGATTTTGAAGAGCAGCAAGTTCCAGATTCTATACACCAATATTTGCAGCGTTTACATATAAGTAATCAACTTTATACGCCATTGATTAAAATAGAAGATCATCCTACAGAAAATATTTTCGAAATACAATTATGGGTTGAGAATAAGAAGGATGTTGTTCAAAAACCAATTCCTTTAGAAGCATTTGTCAAAGGAAAAAAGTATACCTCCTATAAAGCTTCTATTTTTCAATCCTTATCAAGTTTGTCGAAAGATTTTGTAGATATAGAACCATTGATTTCTTCTTCGGGTAAAGAACAACTCCTTTTGGATGGAGATGAATTTGCTGCGGTTTTACTTCAGATACTACCTATTATCAAACTATTAGGCGTTCGAATACTATTGCCTAACTCTTTAAAACAGTTAGCGAAGCCTCAAATCTCCATGAAATTAGATGGTAAGGGTTCAAATGGAGATAGCAAAACGTATTTGAACTTGAATGAAATGTTAGATTTTCAATGGCAAATAGCTATAGGAAATCAAACGATATCTGTTGCTGAATTTAAAAAGTTGGTTAAAAACACTTCGGGAGTGGTTAATATTAAGGGAGAATATGTGCTTATTGACCCTAAACAAATTCAAACCTTGTTAAACAATTTAGAAAAAGATAGAGAACTTTCTCATATTGATATATTACAATCAGCGTTAACTGAAGAATACCAAGAGGCTAAAATATCCCTTTCGAATTCGGCTCGCGAAATTATAGAAAGTTTGTTGAAAAGTGAAGCTAAACCAATCCCCAAAAATTTGAAAGCTACTTTACGGCCTTATCAAGAAAGAGGTTTTCAATGGTTATATAATAATAGCAAAGTAGGTTTTGGTAGTATTATTGCTGATGATATGGGACTCGGTAAGACGCTACAGGTAATTACCTTGTTACTTCAATTTAAAGCTGAAGGAAGGTTAGATAAAAAGAAAGGGCTAATTGTGGTGCCAACTACGCTTTTGACCAATTGGCAAAAAGAAATAGAAAAGTTTGCTCCAGATTTAAGTACCCATATTTATCATGGAGCAAAACGTATTTTTGATGCAGCCGGTTTTGACGTTTTTATAACCACCTATGGTTTATTGCGATCTGATGTATTAAAATTTCAAAAAATAAAATGGGAAATATTAGTTATCGATGAAGCTCAAGCTATCAAAAATGCCGGAACAGAACAAACCAAAGCTATAAAGAAAATTAAAGCCGCTGTAAAAGTAGCGATGAGTGGTACACCTGTAGAAAACCGTTTAAGTGAATATTGGAGTTTATTCGATTTTACGAACAAAGGATATTTGGGTTCTATGAAATATTTCACGCAACATTTTTCTGCTCCTATTGAACAAAAGAATGATCAGGTAGCATTACATCGTTTCAAAAAAATTACAAATCCTTTTATACTACGTCGCTTAAAAACGGACAAATCTATTATTTCTGATCTCCCTGAAAAGATAGAGCAAGATTGCTTTATTGCTATAGGAAAGGAACAGACTGCCTTATATCAAAATGTGGTTGATGAAATGATAAAAGCTCTAAATGGAGTTGAGGAAAAATCTATTGAACGAAAAGGATTAGTCCTTAAAATGATTACGGCTTTAAAGCAAGTTTGTAATCATCCGTCTCAATTTTTGAAGAAAGAAGATTATCGTCCACAATTGTCAGGAAAATCCGAACGACTACTAGAGTTATTGAGTGCTATCTATGAGAATAATGAAAAAGTATTGATCTTCACCCAATACAAAGAAATGGGGCAGATTCTTTCAGAAATGTTGTCCAAAACTTTCGGAACAAAACCTTTATTTTTACATGGCGGAGTTTCTCGTAAAAAAAGAGACAAGATGGTAGAGGATTTTCAATCTAAAAAACATATAAAAACTTTTATTCTCTCTATAAAAGCAGGAGGAACAGGATTGAATCTAACTGCGGCCAATCATGTAATCCATTATGACCTTTGGTGGAATCCAGCCGTTGAAGCTCAGGCTACAGATCGAGCTTTCCGTATTGGTCAACAAAAAAATGTATTAGTGCATCGTCTGATTTCTAAAGGAACTTTCGAAGAAAAAATCAACCAAATGTTACAAGATAAAAAACAGTTAGCTAGTATGGCGGTTTCTACTGGAGAAAAATGGATTGGTGATTTGTCTAATGATGAATTGAAAGAATTAGTTTCTTAATTTTAATCTTTAAGTAACTTTTTTTCTTGTACAGCAAAACTAAGATAGCTTAAGCCATTTACAAACGACTATATTCATATGTAATCGTAAGAATATACTGGTTCACTTTTAGTTTTTTTTATATGCTTTCAGATATAGAATATTCTTAAAAGTATATTTTATATGTAAATACATATAATTTATTATATTTGTTGTAAATTATATCTAAAAGCATATAATCATGAATTTATCAACATTTGTTAAAGAACGAAGAAAGTCCGCGGGGCTGACACAGGAAGCTTTTGCAGAACGTGCAGGCGTAGCTTTAACAGTAATAAGAAAAATTGAACAAGGAAAAACCAATTTGAATATGGAAAAAGTAAATCTTGTTCTAAAAATGTTTGGGCATGAATTGGTTCCCGTTCCTAGTTCTTCATTACAAAAAACAACTATAAATGAGAAAAGCTAGAATTTTATACAACAATACTTTATCTGGTGTATTGACGGAAACGGATGATGGTGAATATATTTTTCAATATGATCAGAAATATATGGAGCAATATCCAACTCAATTTATAACATTTACTATACCAGTTAGACAGGAACCATATCGTGATAACAGATTGTTTCCTTTTTTTGAGGGCTTAATTCCTGAAGGGTGGCTGTTGGACATTGCCTCCAAGAATTGGAAGATCAATAGAAATGACAGGATGGGACTTCTATTAGCCTGTTGCCAAAATTGCATTGGAGCAGTAAGTGTACATCCTATTAATTTAAATGATGATGAATAAGTGTTTATATTGCTATCAGGAAATGCAAGATACCAGAGATTTTCATGAGCATTGTGCTAAGACGTTTTTTGGAAGAACAGAAGTTCCTTTGCTTGATTATACATTAGATCAAATGTCACAGTTGGCTAAGAATGTGGTGGAACGAAGTATATCGGTACCTGGAGTCCAGGCAAAACTATCAATGTCATTAGTAAATGAAGTTACAAATGAAAATCATAACAGACTTACTGTAGTTGGAGCATTAGGTGGGGATTATATTTTTAAACCTCCTAATGCTAATTATCCAGAAATGCCAGAGAATGAGCATGTGACTATGCGGATAGCTGAGGCATTTGGAATAAATACAGTTCCATCTACTTTAATTCGGTTAAAATCGGGCGAATTATCATATTTGACCAAGCGTATTGACAGGAAATTAGATGGAACAAAAATTCATATGCTTGATATGTTTCAAATCACAGAGGCATTTGATAAGTATCGAAGTTCTATGGAGCGAATTGGTAAAGCTCTGGAGATGTATGCCAGTAATACGTTTTTAGATAAATTGTATTTTTTTGAAGTCACGCTGTTTTCTTTTTTAACAGGAAATAACGATATGCACTTAAAGAATTTTTCAATGATTCAAACAGATTCTGGTTGGTCTTTAGCTCCTACCTACGACTTATTAAATGTAGCTATTGTTAATCCAGAAGATACTGAAGAATTGGCTTTAACTATTGCAGGTAAAAAGAAAAAGTTTAAGAAAGCTCATTTTGAAGAATTTGGACAAGGTCTGGGTCTAACATCTAGGCAGATTGACGGGGTATTTAAGCGTTTTCAAAAACATCAAAAAAAAGCAAATATCTGGATTAAAAACTCATTTTTATCTGATGATATGAAATCAAAGTACCTAGCTGTTCTGGAAGAACGTTATGACAGAATTTATGGTGATAAACGATTATAGTTTAGAGTTTTCAAACACTCTGATTTTGAAATAATCAACTCTATATCCTCCACCAAAAAGTTCGAACTCTGTCTCTTTACCCCCACAGAATTTATAAAAACCTGTAAATAGTTAATTTACAGGTTTTTTTGATTTGCCTTAATGATTGTATATCAATATAATGGAAAATCTAGTACTTACATTCCTATTTAAAAAAACCAAAATAGTAAAAATAAGTGCACATCAACACACAAGAAAACAATATTGAGGTAACAATACTTACATCTGAAATTTTTCTGATTTTAAATAAAAAGTAGAGTATTGTAATTACTAATAGAACTATAAATAACAATTGAATTACAAATAAGTAATTATAACTCGAAGATAAACCAAATGCAAGAATATAAAAATTTTCGTATGCCGTATTATTTACTGCTACGATAAAACCGACTAAACAAAATAATCCAGAAAAAGACGTTAATACAATTAAAAATTTCAGAATCTTATTTGTTTTAGTATCTATTTTACTACTTATCAAGGAAAATATAAAAATAAAAATTGAAAATAATAATATGATGACAGCGATTAAAAATGGAGAAAGGAACAAAAGATTTAACTCATTTAAGCTATTTGAAAAATGGAAAATTCCTTCATTTACATTTACATCATTAACAAAATTAACCATCTGTTTATTTTGAAATCCATTTGTATCTGGTTTTTGATTTGGATTATTGATAAATTCAGTGATAATTTTGTAACCAGTTTTTGAAAAACTAGGAGCATGTCCATGATTAGGAGCATTAACTAAGAAACCATTTTTAAATTTAGATTGTGTGATTTCTCCATTAGAATCTGGAGTAATAGGATCAAAACCTCCCGAAAACACTAATACTGGGACTGTCAATATCGATAAATTAGATAATTCGTTAGGAACGAAAGAAAGTTTATCACTTCCTTTATTCCATTCTTCGCAAACGGTAAAATCAGATTTATAAAAAGACAATCCTCCTTTTAAATTTTCATATTTCGATGCATCTTGATTAAATTCTGAAATTGAATTTAGTGGAATTACTTCTGCACAAGACACACAATAATACACCCCATAATCCAACCCTAATGCTCCTGAAAAAGCAGTTATCAGGGCACCTAAAACAGCTTTATTTTCTTGATTAAATTGATAAATTAATAGAGGTAATACTTCTATTAAGGATTTTTGATACAGTGCTTGATGAATTGCAATTTTAAAGTCTTCTACATTATATGTAAAGGTTCCTTCAGTAATAATATTTTTATCTACTTGAACAGTAATAGGTTGTTTTTCTAATCTGCGAATAGTTTCATAATATATATGTTCTAAATTAGGGTATTGTTTATTACAATTAGGGTCTTGGTTACAAGCTTCAAAAACCTTATTTAGACTGTTATTATAGTTAGTGGTATTCTTATTATAATACTCAGAAACATTTGAAACAGGAGAATCAAGGATTAAAGATTTAATGTCATTAGGAAAATCATTAGCATAAACCTGCGCTAGTTGAGTACCGTAAGACACTCCAAAAACATTCCAATTTTCATATTTTAAAACTTTTCTTAGTGCATTTAAATCTTTAGCGATTGATTTACTATTATAGTTAATTATATCAATATTCCTGCTAATAAGATCCTGTTTACAAGCTAATGTAGCGATAGTTTTATCTTGTTCATCCTTGACATAATTTTGATTTGTCGCCAATATTTCCAAAAATATTCTACCTAAATTTGGACAAAGCTTGGGTTTTGAAAACCCTACACCTCTAATGTCTACCAGAACTATATCCTTATTTTTTCGAAGAGGATGATTTAACCAACTCCAGATTCCATTTATACTTCCTGCACCAAGGTTTCCTTCAATATAAATAACAGGACTTGTATTCTTATTTTTAGAGGTATTTCTTAAAATTGCTACTGCCATTTTAATCTTAACTCCTTCAGGTTTATCCCAATTTTCAGGAACACTGTGATATCCCCAAGTTATATCCTCTTGGTTAATTCGATCTTCATTTGGATAAAAAGATGAAGTATTCTCAAATTTGAAATCATTATTTTGAGAAAATAACGAAAATGAGAATAGGTGTAGAATAAAAAACATTTTTTGTGTACAATTCATAAAATATATAATTGAAATTTTAAAATGACTTGAATTTATATAGCAGATATATGGGAATTAAACGACTTCAGTGCAGTAATTCTGATTAATTCTTTAGTAATTAAGGTGTTTGTAGATATAAAACATTTGTATTTATCATCTAATTTTATCTCTCTCAGAAAGAAAGTTTTTCCATCAATAATAGCTTCATTTTCTGAAATTTCAAAAGATTTTAGTGCGAAGAACAGACCTTTTCCATGTGCTTTAATAACAGCTTCTTTTTGTGTCCAATAGGTATAAAAAGAATCGATCTTACTTGAAGATGTAGCAACTTGTTTCCATTCATTATCTGTCATTTGAGGTTTGAAATCTTCTATATTAATATTTTTTAATAATTCAATATCAATTCCTATGTCTCCTGCATCTGAAACAACACAAACGACCATCTCTCCTGAATGAGAAATGTTAAATTGAATTTCTCCATCTTCAAAATAGGGCTTTTTATATTTAGTATATTTTATAGAGTTTTCTTCATATTCTTTATTGAATTTTTTGATTCCGGTGTACAGCAATATTCTTCCCAAAAAAGATAATTGAGCATCTTGCCACCTTCTAAATCTCATGATTCTATTTTGAAAATCAATTGAAAAATTTGGTGAAAACTCTTTCAATAAACTTTTATGATTTTCCTCCGAAATATAAGTATATAAAATATGAATCATTATTATTTTTTAGAGGTAGGCATTTAGTTACCTACTAATTTTGATTGATTTATAGCCTCGGCTTCTACCATTTTACATATTAAGTTATTGAAAATGGTGCCCTTACTTTGCGACATATTGATCCTATAACAGAACTCATTGAAATATCGGTTTAGGTTTCGATCACTCACCTAGGAATAAGTGGTTCTTCTCCAAGATTTAACTTGGTGGATCATTGTATGGAGAGTTTTAAAATTCAGACCATTTTCACTTTCAATCTGGGTAATATCGTAAGCCTTTGAAATAGGTCTGTATCCTCTCCATTTATCAGTGGTCACCTTTGCATCCCAGCTGATATGATTTACAAAAATATATTGGAGTGATTCTACTGAGAAGTCCTCTATGCGGATTGCATACAAACGTTTCACTTTGCCATCTTCTGTGTAACTACTTTATTCTTCCTACTATCGTAAATTCCTACCTGTCTTGCCCTGATCTTTTCCACCCAGAACAAATTCATTCACATCCACCTAACCGATCTATGGGGTGTGCCACTTCCTCTCAAAATCTTTTAGTGACGATAGGCTGTATGATTACAGCGCGGCTACACTTAAAGGTAGTTTTTGACTTTATTTCCCCTAACTAAATACTCCTTGCAATCCAGATCCGATTTGAACTGATCATAGAACTCTAGAAGATTTTGACCTTTAAAAACGTTCATAATTCAATATATTTATTGAGTATAAAAATAGGTATTTAACTATTGACCTCTATTATTTTTTTAACCTCCCTTAAAAATTGAAATCAAAATCAATTGTTTTAACTGTTTCTAATTCTAATAGGATATCTATAGCCTTGACACTTGTAGATGGTTTTTTAATAATTTCATCTAAAATCTTAAAGAATTTTAAGGTTATAATTTGTATTGTCTCTTTTTGATACATTTCTGGATTATAAATTACCATGGTATTCAACTTATTATCACTTTCAAAAAAATTAAATAATATAGGGATTCTACTGTACTTTTCATTTATTGGGTAAGAAGTCAATTTGAAATCTGTTAATTCATTAATATTTCCATATGAAAATTCAGGGTTTTGATACACGAGGATAATATCAAAAAAAGATGTCTTTAACTTATCAAAAGACATATCTTGGTGACTATCCAAGGTTAATAAATCATTTTGAACATTTTTTAATAAATCAAAAAAAGATATTTCAGAATCAATTTGTGTTCTCAAAATCAAGGTCTTCACAAACATTCCTATTTGAGTATTTAATTCTGGCATATTTCTCCCAGAATTAATAGTTCCCAAACAAATATCGTTATGACCCGAAAACTTATAAATTAAACAATTCAAAGCAGTTACTAGAACAGTATGTAATGTTGTTTTTTCTTTAGAAGCAAGATTTTTTAGGCTAGATGCTGTTTCTTGTGATAATTCAAGCTCGTATCTTTCACCTCTATGCTGATCATTTTTAATTTCAAAATCTCTCTGAAATGAATGCTTAAATTGATAATTCTTAAGATATTGATTCCAAAACGACTCATTATCGGTAGCCTTATTTTCTATGAATTCATTATGCCATATAGCGTAATCTTTGAATTGTAGTTTCAAATCATCTTTCGCTGATATATCAGCCGTTAATGAAACGTTATAATTTTCAATAAATTCTTTTATAAACACCTCTAAGGACCATCCATCCATCACTGTGTGATGGGTATAAAACACCAAAATATATTTCTTCTGTTGTAATTGAAAAAGTTTAATTCTAATTAACAAATCCTTTTCTAAATCGAATGCTGTATTAATAAATTGATGTATCGAAGTATTAATTTTTTCATCTTTCAGTTCTTCGACAAGAATATCAAAATCAACCGTTTCTATTGGCTTAATTTTTTGATAAGGAACTCCATTAATTTCAACAAAATTAGTCCTTAGGATCTCATATTTTTCAATAATTTTTCTTATAGCTGTCACAAGTTTGTCCGCATTTACAATTCCATCAATATTGTATGCTGATGACATATTATAGGCTATAGATATGTTTTCTTTCTGAGATGCTAGCCAAATATTATACTGTGAGGGGGTTAATGGATAGAAATCTTTAGATTTAGAGATTGGTATTATATCAGAATAATTTGGTGTTAGTTTTTGAAGATACTGGGATAAGGATTCGATAGTAGGATAATCAAAAATAGTTTTTAAAGATATTTTAGACGAGAAATTTTTATTTACTAACCCTACTAATTTTACGGCATTCAATGAATGACCTCCAAGTGTAAAGAAATTATCTGTTACACTTAGTTCTCTATCTATATGTAATAATGACTTCCAATACTCGGACAATTTTATTTCTAAATCATTATTTGGTGCTTTAAAATCATTCTTATTTATGTCGCGATGAATACTTCTTTGCATCAAGGCTTTTCTGTCCAATTTTTGATTTGGAGTAAGAGGAAACTTTTCAAGCCTTATAATAGTATAGGGAATCATATATTCTGGTAGCTCATTTTTTAAATCATTAAGTACATCCTCAATATTTAACTGTTCATTCTCGGTCAAAACGAAAGCAACTAAAAATGCCTCTTGTTCCTGTTTTTTCTTTGCAATTACCACTGCATTTTTAATCTGTGCTACTTGATTCAACTTGGTCTCAATATCTCCCAATTCTATTCGATACCCTCGGATCTTAACCTGATTGTCATTTCTTCCTGAAAATACTATCTCTCCCTGTTCATCCCATCTTCCTATATCTCCCGTTTCATAAATTAATCCTTCTTCGATAAAGGGGTTATTACTAAATTTCTGTTTGGTTAATTTATCATCATGATAATATCCCTTTGCTAATCCATCACCTCCTATATAAATCGAGCCTATAGCTCCTAATGGCATAGGATTAAGGAAATCGTCAACTATATAAAACTGAGTGTTCTGTATAGGTTTACCAATATTAGAAGCATCTTTTGAACGTTCTATCTTCTTTATACTTGACCAAATAGTAGTTTCTGTAGGACCATACATATTCCAAACTTCCTGATTACTATCCACCAATCGACCTGCCAAGGATTCACTTAACAAATCTCCTCCACATAATACTTTCAAACCTTTATCTCCTTGCCATTTTGCATTAAATAACATCTGATAAAAACTTGGGGTTGCCTGAATGATAGTAGCACCAACCTCTGTTATTTCCTTAATAATCTGATCTGGTTCGGTTAATAAATCTTGACTTGCTACATACAATTGACCGCCAGAAATTAAGGGAGTAAAAAATTCTAAAATAGAAATATCAAAAGAATAAGTTGTTACAGAAAAGAAAATATCAGTTGAATCAACTCCTGGTGTTTGTTGCATACCTATCAGAAAATTCAATAACGATCGATGACCAATTTCAACTCCTTTTGGATTCCCCGTAGATCCTGATGTATAAATAATATAAGCAGTATCATCAGAGGATATTGTGTTAGACAAAATTGCTGTAGATGCTGTCATCTTTTCTAAAATATTTTCTATTTCTAAAATAGAAACCTCGTCACTATCCATTATAGCATAATTCTTTTCACTAATCATTAAACTACTTTGACTATGTTTAAGAATGTAGTATAATCTATCTTTAGGAAAAGTTGGATCCATAGGAATATAAGGTCTTCCTGATTTCATAACAGCTAATAAAACAGCAACCATAAGAGATGATCTATCTAATAATAAAGTAACAGGAGATCTATCTTCTTCTCCGTAAGTAGTAATTAAATATGATGCAATCTGATCAGAAAGCTTTGCTAATTCTGCATATGTATACCTACTAGAGTTACCCTGGATGGCTACATGATCTGGAGTTTTTGTTACCTGTTCACTAAATAAACCTATGACCGTCTTATCCTTAGGATAATCAACAACAGTATTATTAAACTGTTTTAATAGCAGATTTTTCTCTTTAGGTAACAGATAATTTAATTCTTTTAGTTTTTTATTTGGGTGTGATAGAATTTCTTTAATCAGATGTTCAAAATGATTTACTATCTGAGTAATCGTGAACTCATCAAAATAATTTATATTATAATCAAAATCGATTTTCACATCTTCCTTTTCATCAAATTCTCTAATATATATTGCCAGTGCTACACGCTCAGATTCGTGAGTCATAGGAACTACCTGAGTTTGTGTATTCAGGAAATTATTGGAATAATTTTGTTTTTCATAAGAAAGTGTAATATTAAAAAGCTTTTCTTTTTCCTGAAAAATCTGAAGTTCCTGAATTAATTTACCTAATGGAAATCGTTGATGCCGATAATCCTTTCGTAATTGGTTTTTTATCCCTCTGACTAAGTCTTTAAAAGTAGTTTCAAAATCTAGTTGAATTCTTAAGGGAGAAATTCCCATAAAAAGTCCGACTGTATTTTTATGAATTTTCTTATTTCTATTTAATACAGGTAGGCCAATTGCAAAATCTTTGTTCTGATGCTTTCTTCCAAAATAGAGATATAGTGTCGCTAAAATCAAATGAAAGGTAGATGATCCGTATTCCTTTGATACTATATTTAATTGATTATATAATATCCTTTTAAGCACAAGTTCTTTTCGCTTGCTTTTATTGATTTTGAAAGTATCGTCCACCCTGCTAAATAAACTTTCTGGTAATGATTCAAATTTTAGAGTCCAATATTGTCTATCCTTACCAAAGGATTCAGAATTTTGATATTGTTCATCTTCTAATGCAAAATTTTTATAACTAAAAGGATAGTTCGTTTGAACTTTACCATATTCAAAAATTTCATTATAGTTTTGAACAAGCCTCTGAAACATAAGCGAAGTACCCCATCCATCAGTAATAATATGATGATAAACAGAAAAAAGATAATAGAAATTTTGACTTACTTTCACTAATATAAATGTATGTAATAGATCACTATTGAATATGTCAAAAGGTTTTGTAAATTCCTTATGCATATATAAATTAGCTTCTTCCTTAGAATTTTCTTTTTGAGAAAAATCGACAAAACCTAATTCGGATTGATGATCATCTATTAATTTAACCTTTATATTTTCTCCTTTTCTAACCAAAACAGTTCGATAAGCATCATGTTGATCAATGAGTGCTATATAGGCCTTATTAAATATTTCGATATCTATATCTCCTCTAATTTCGATTTTAGCCCCAATATTATATATGGGTTCATTGGGATATAATAATTGTTCGAAATAAACGTCTTGTTGAGGGAGAGTTAGTTTCATCTGCTTTTATTTATTATTCTAGGTTGATATAATTGTACTCTGTTAAGTATGTTTAGGAGTTGTCAATAATTGTTTCGGTTAGAATTAATCTAATGTAACTGTATATTACATTGATGTTACCTTAACTATTATGCCATAAAGTATCAGTATTTAACACTTCTTCTTTCACTCTGATATCTTTAACAATCTCTCCATAGTCGAATTTAATAATTCTATCAGCTTGCTTGAAGTACGCATCGTCGTGGGTAACTGCTATAATTGTTTTTCCTTCTTTTTTAAATTTAGGGATTAATTCTTCATAAAAGAATTTTCTGAAATGTGGGTCTTGATCTGCTGCCCATTCATCTAATACTAATATTGGTTTGTTTTCTAGTAATGCAAATATCAAAGACATGCGTTTACTTTGCCCTTTGGAGAAATTGCGGCGAGCAGAATTTTCTTTGTCATCTGTGATTACCTTATCTAATTGCATCGTTTTAAGTAATTCTTTATACTCTTTATTCCCTTCAATATTATAATCATCATAATTATTTGAAAAAATATGATTATTGGTAAAAACTGCTGCTATTAAGTTTTGGAGTTTTTCTTTGATACCATTTACTTTTTGATTATTTAAAATTAATTCTCCATTTGTTGGCGTGTATAATCCGGTTAAAGTATTTACAAAAGTACTTTTGCCAGAACCATTGCCGCCGACGATAAAAATAGTTTCTCCTTTTATTATGTTTAGATTTATTGGCCCTAGTGAAAAGCTACTTTCTTCTTGATTATTTTTATATATAAAAGAGATGTTTTTAAATTCCAACGATTCGAATTTCGGGATTTCCTTTATAGGTTTAGAATTCTCTTTTTCACCTTCAAAATCTTTTACGAATGCTTTAATTCTTTTATTTGCTACAATAAATCGGGTATACATTTGCTGTAGGTTAATCAAACTATTAATAGGACCTGAAATAAATAATATAATAACGACATAAGCCATTACATCTTTCCTTTCAAGTAACCCTAATTCTGGCATTACATATAAAATAAACGCTATAACAAAATAAAGCCCATATTGACTAATTAGATTTATTGATAAAAACACATAGTTGATTTTAAAATCTAATTCCCCCGCTTTATCTCTATTAGGAATTAGAAATCGATTCATCAGGTTCTCTTTTCTAAAAAAATTCAATTGCAATTCCTTGAATCCCTTCATAACATCATTAACATATTTATAATAATCATCATTATACCCCCGAAGTGTTGTAACTTGTTTAGACATGGAATTCATCACAACAAAATAACAGCCTCCTACCAGAATAATTAAACCAACAACTACAAATGCTCCAAAAACAGATAACATAAACATATATATCAAACATAGAACTAACATTAACAGTGAGTTTACGGTGTGTGTTACGGTATAAGGCAAAAAAGCAAAAGCTCGAATATCTTCGACGGTGGTAAAAAAACGCTGTGAACCTAATCTCTCGAGAACATTTAAAGGAGTTTGTAACATTTTTCTAAACAATTTTTTTTCATTGTTATAGAGTAATTTAAAAGAGTATTTATTGAGCCTCTTTTGAAAAATAATGTTTAGCAAATACGTATAAACCAATAACGCTATGAAAACAAAACCCATATAATTCTTTAAAAAAGCTTCATTTCCCGCTAATGTATTATTAATGATATAGATTGTACTAAAGCTTAAAATGGTATTAGGAATAGCATATAATAACAAGTACAAAACTTGTTTAATAGAAATTTTAAATAGTTGCATTTACTTGTATGTTTTTAAAGTATTCTATAAAAAAATCTTTATGCTCAAATATAAAAAAGTGGTTGCCTTTCAATTGGATTATATTTACACTTCCAGTAGTTTCTTCATTCCAGGCATTTGCCTCTTCTTGGTTTATATCTTCGTCAGAGCCATAAAACACATCTATAGGAATTATTAATCTAGGAGAATTTTGATGACGATATCCCTCAATACATTTGAAGTCAGCCTTTAAAATTGGTGTTAAATATTCTATTAATTCTGGATGATTATTTATTTCTTCAGGAATACCTCCTAACTTAGAAACATCATTCCAAAAATCTCTATTCGGCAAGTCTGACAATATTTTCTTTTTTAAATATTTGGGCGGCTTTTTTCCGCTAACTACTAACTTGAGTGGTTTTTTTAACCCAGATTCCTCTATTTTCTTACAGATTAAATACCCAACCAAAGCTCCCATACTATGCCCATAGATAATGTACTCATCACTAGAAATGATATCATTCTGTATTTGAGAATACAAATTTTCAATAAGAATATTAATATTGGTTATTAAGTCTTCGTTTATTCGTAAACCTCTTCCTGGATACTCTAATGTCGTTGTGTCTATCTGTCCTTGAAAAAGAGAATTAAAAGAATACTTATTACCTCCTGCAAATGGAAAAATGAAAATTTTCATAATTCTTTTTTAAATTACCACCATATAGAAAAAACAACTAAATCCTCTGAACCAGTATTTTCTACTTGGTGTGTTTTATTTGATTCCATAAATATAAAATCTCCTTTTTTTACTTTAATGATCAGTTCATTATTATAATTAATTTCACCTTTACCTTCGGATATGAGCCAATATTCTTTTACTTGATGTACATCTACAGGTGATATCAATCCTTCTTTTAGAGACCATTTAGACATTTTAAATGGAGATTTATTTTCAGTAATAGCCTCCTCGATGGAAATAGTTTTTTGAAAAACACTTTTTTTAAACAGTAACTTCATGATTTTGAATATTTAATTTGCCTAAATTCCAGTTGATTACAGATTTATCAACTAACGTATCATAAAGATTATCTTCCATGATCGCATTGATGATTTTTGCACTTCTCCAAGCTAATAGACTTAAGTTAGGATCTGCAACACCCCTGACATGTCTAGAACCATTATGCAAATAGATATTCCCGTTTAATGATTTATTAGTTTTTATAGAATAATCTTCATTAATCTCAAATCTTCCATCTGTAGTAGATAATTTATTTATAATTGGATCTAAGAATTTAGGTATATTATATTTTAAACCAGTGGCCATTATAATGATATCCGATTGAAAATTTATTTTAGAATACGGGTTGTCTTTTTGACTTAATTCTAAATAAAACTTCCCAGTACTATCTTGTTCAACTCCTGTAAGTCGAGTATTCATATACAAATTCACATCAGGTTTTCCATGCAAAAATTTATTATTGTAGAGCTGTTCGTATATTTGATTTAAGGTGGATTCACTGATTCCATCACTAGTATATTTTTGAAGATTTAAGAGATTATTTTTTAATTCTTTTTGAAGATTGAAAAAATATTCACTGTAATTAGGATTATAAAGTTCGTTAGAAAAAGGAGAATCTTCCATTGGAAGTAAATTATAAGCACTACTACACCAATTGATGTTTTCTGGTGATACATTTTTGTCATTTATTAAATGTAATATAATCTCTGCTCCACTTTGACCGCTACCAACAACAGTTATTTTTTGATCCGAATAATTATTAGAAGTTGTTAGAAATTGAGTGTTGTGAAATACCTTTTCTCCTAAATAAGGTTTACAACAATCGGGAATTTTTGCGGTTAATCCAGCACCAACTAACAAATTTTTACTGCGATATATTTTATTATTTACGATAATTTCAAAAAGATCATTCTCATAATTTACTTCTTCGACAGTTGAATTAAATGACAATTCTTCCATAGTATCTGCGCACCATTTAAAATACTGCTCAAATTCTTTTCTTTTGACCCCATCAAAATGCCCTTTTGCTGCAAACATATACAAACGTCCTGTTCTTTTTAGAAAGTTCAAAAAAGAAAAAGAGCTTGTAGGATCTATCATAGAGACTAAATCTTTTAGTACAGAGACTTGAATTGTAGCATCTGGAAACATCATTCCTGGATGCCATTTAAACTCTTTTTTATTATCAAAAAACAGGTAGTCTATTTTTTTTCTATAGGGATATAATAATGCCGCTGTACTTAAGTTAGATGGCCCTATGCCAATACCTATAATATCATATTTTTTCATATTTCTTTTAATTTATGATTTACGTTTGAACTTCTATTGTTTGTGTTTTTCTTTAAAGTTGGATAAAAGAAATAGCCTTTTCAGCTATTCCTGGTGCTAACCTAAAACCAGATCCACTTCCTCCTCCTGCTATTATATATCCTTTAGAAATTTTTTTAGCTATTGGAGTTTTTGAATACGTATCACAAAAACATCTCCCTTCTAGTAAACTGAAACTATTGAAATTGAGTTTGTTTGGAAAATAAGTGTTAAATAATTCTAGCGCTTTTTTATTATTTTTTTCATTTATCGTAATCTCTCCAACTATAGGTTTTACATCATATTCGTTGGATCGAAAACTATAAATACTTTCGTTTGGTGTATCTAATTTTGGTGTAATAAAAGCATCATGATCAAAGAGAAATATTCCTGTTTTAAAACGAAATGGAAGATGATATGAAATTATTTTTTTTGTCTTAACCTCAATTTGGTCAACTTCAAGTTTTTTAACCTCAGTTTTCCAAGTTTCATCTAACAACCAAGGTCCTGCGGCGTTGATTACATTTTTAGTATTGATGATAACTCCTCTGGATGTTTTTACAACAAAACCTGTATTATTTTTTTCTACAGCTAATATCTTCAGACCGTATAACATCTTTACTTTTTTTTCTGCTATAATTAGGTCTTTAAGCTCTTCTAAATAATCATATGGTATACTTTGCCAAGCGTCTAATTTTGAGAAAACTGTTTCATTTTGATTTAATTTTACTTCAAGATTTTTTTTTTCTATATACTGAGGGCTATTGTTAAATTTACTAGTTAGCGTTTTGAAATTATTTTGATCTGTAATTCCAATAAATGGAATTTTTTGTCTTTTATAGGATATTATTTTATCCAATTGGGAGAAATAGTTTCTACTGATTCTAGATAATTCTTGTATTTCTTTAGAATTTCCGTAAGGAATGTCTAATGCGATAGAATAAAACGTTGCTCCAGTTGGTTTAAAGTTTTGATCAACAACGAGTATGTTTGCTCCAGCAAATTTTTTAGATGCCAGATAGGCTGTAAACAGCCCAATAATGCCTCCTCCAATAATTGTTATGTCATAATTTGAATTCATTATCTAATGGAATTATTTCGTTTGCTGTTTTAATTGATTTAAAAAATGAGCTAATGAAACCTCACCTTCATTATTAAGTGATTTTGTCCAGATTTTTTTTGAGAATATTGGTATTACAGGATATAGAAAAATAGAGAATCCATATAACCAAAAACGGATATCATGGGTTTTTAAATTTTCTTTTAGATGAAACCATTTTTCGATTATTTTTATAGAATTGGAAATATTAAATGTATCTGGGCTTAGCGACATTTGCTCTTCTTCTAAGGTGTTAAAAAAAGTATCATACAACATTTTATCAACTTTAAAAGTTTGTTCATGTTGAGCCATTAATGATTCTGCCCATTCAAGGATATTGATAAATTTTTGCTTAGTTGATTTAGAACAGGCTAATAAATCTTTCTTAGTAATGTTTACTTCTTCAAATTGAGGGGATTTTTTAGTAAGATAGTAACGTACATAATCACTATCAATATCCTCATCTTTTATGATCTCATCTACCCATATTGCATTATTTCTACTTGTGGAAAACTTAGATCCATCTAAGTTTAAAAAGTAATTAGGGATATGAAAATCAAACGTTTTGTATGACATCAATTCTAAACCTAAACCAATCATTCCAGCTGATGTTGGTACAAAATTATCCATTCCGTGTGCATTCACAATTACGGTGTCAGCATTTTTATCAAACCAATTTTTTTCATCAATTAATCTTGCACAATAAATAGCATAGAACAGCATACTTATATACGGAAATGACATTATGGGAATATTGGATATTTTTTCTTCAAGTACTGGTATTCCCCAAGATTCTGGACTTGTTACCCGAATAAACCCTTTATGTACTGTAAAGAAGTCCTTAATTTTATCCATTTGAGCATCGCTTAAGTTGCTTTTTTTCAGTAGGTTGATTAATGCTTTCTTATCTATTTTTACAAAAAAGCTTTTGGATACAACCTTATCTAAATCTGTATCATTTTCTCTAATTGAATGTATATTTTTTAAATCTTGTGGGTTGTAGAAACTAAAACAATTTTCGCATTGATAATTTCCTGTTTGTTCTTTACATGATGGGCATTCACCATGAATCCAGCAACCAGAGATAACATCATTATATTTTTTAGAAACATGTAAAACTTCTTCTCGAGTTACTAAAACCTCATTTTCTTGAAGTTTTTTAAATTCGGTTTGAACAAATTCTTTATATGGAATTCTGTGTTCTGAAGTTAATGGATTTAAGTAAACATCATACGATAGATTCATAAGTTTTAAATCTTCTTGTATGAGCGAATGGTATTCAGAGCAAACCGTTTCGATATCTTTTTTGCTTTCATGAGCTTTTAATAATACGTGTGATTCATAAACATCTGAACCCGAAATCAGTTTAGCATTACCTTGATCTCTATTTATTCTTCGCTTTAGCACATCCATAGGTAGAAAGGGACCTGATATATGCCCTAAATGTAGTCTACCGTTTGGAGTTGGCATAGCAGATACAATCAAAAACTTTTGATTATTTAGCAGATATTTTTTTTTCATTTTATATTTTTGTGTGATTATACTAGAAAACAGTACAGGTTTATTTAAGTTTTATTTATGAATTTTAGATAAGACTTTCAATCGATAGAGAACTTTTCAAAAACACCTTTGCATGCTTTGCCTTTTGCTACATAAAAATAATTTTCTTTTGGAAACATTACTACAGAAGCTACTGTTTCATTAAGGTGTATATTAGACTTGTTATGAGCGCATATTCCAACGGGGTATAAACTATGATCGGCAAATACTTTACTAATGTGATTTATCGAAAGATCACCTTGTTCTAATTTTTCTTCCAGAAGTTTAAGACGCTGTATAGAAGAGTTTCGGCTAAAAATGTTCATTTTATCTTCTGAAATAAAATCTTCATGTAGATAATGATTGGTATGCAATAAATTATCTCCTTCTATGACTCTATAATCGGAAACAGTGAGTTCTAAAATAACCTGTCTTTTTCGATCAGAAATGGTAAAACTTCTTGAACTTGCTCGTGGTATTTTTTCAATAATTTCAATACATTCTTCTATTGTTTTATAGTTTAAAAATTTTCGAACTAGTAAATATGGAGGAATTCCTATTTGCCAATCACTAGATACAACCATATTAATACAGACTGATAACCCGTGACTATTCATGCCCATATATCCAAGTAGACCTGCAAATGAATAGAGTAAGACTTCAGGGAGCTCTTTAGATGCAGGTTTGATTTTGAAAACCTGCCCAATATCGGTCATATCACCATTAAGATCAATGGTTTGTCCCATAACATTTGTATCCATTTTTTTTATGGAAAAAGAGCTACAATCCCCAGTAAGTGTAAAACTATTAATTCCTATTAATTCTCGCCGTATTTGTAATAATATTGCATTTTCTATAGAAATTTCTGCACCTTTAGATAATCCCTCTAATTCTATCATTATCTCTGGACAATGCAAAGTAATAACATCTTTATACTCGTTAATAAGTTGTGATAACTGTTCTTTTTCAATAGTTTTCCTTCTTAACGTATGTATCAGTGCATCATGATCTCCTAAAAATTTTTGAATACTATCTTTTAGTTGTTGTCCATGACTAAGTCCCACTTGATATGGGCTCCCCGATAGTTCTATATACTTTAATTTCTCCATTCATCTTGTAAAATAGAGTAGTAAATGGTATCTCTTCTTCTATTGTGATGCATTAAGGTATGAGATCTAAGTACACCTTCTTCTATTGCCCCTATTTTTTCTAAAGCTCTTCTTGCTTTACTATTGAGTACATCAGTTTTAAATTCTAGACGAACGAATCCTAGCTCTTTGAATGCAAAATTTATAAGCAGATCTTTATATTCTTTATTGATACCACTTCCTTGAGCTACTGGTGCTATCCAAGACCATCCTATTTCTATTCGTTGATCTTTTTCTGAAATATTACCAAATGACGACATTCCTACGATTTGTTGTTTCTTTTTGTCATAAATTATAAAAGGAACATTTTTATAATCGGCAAACTGGATAAGGAGATTTTTTACATAGATTTCTAAATCTTGTAATGAATTGATTTCATCCGTAAAATAAGTCCATATACTTTTGTCTATTGCTATTTTTTTCAGGAATGGAATATCATCCATCGATACAATACGCAGGGAAACATTTTCATTTTCAATAATAAGTTTAGGGTTAAATAGTATTTTTATTGGTTTCATTTTTTTGTAATTTTTGTGTAAGTAATTCATTAACATCATTTACAGTTTGAATATTGATTAATTCATAATCTGTAAAGTCCATTATACTGATATTCATTTTTGTAGTGACATCTGTAAAAAACATTATCATTTTGATAGAAGGAAAACCTAGGTCTTCTTTTAATCGACTATCTGGTGTTATTTCGATGTTGTCATCTAATTGATTTGATAAACTTTCAATGATGATTTGATACGTTGATTGTTTCATGAACTATGATTTATAAAGAGATTCAAATTGTTTTTTATATTTTTCTAATATTTTCTTTCTTTTTATTTTATGCTGGTTTGTTAATAGTTCATTTTCTTCAGAAAATTTTTCGTTTGTTAAAAAAAACTTATAGACTTTTTCTTCCAAAGAAACTTGTTGATTATAATTAGAGATAATAACTTCAACATTTTCATAAGAAATTTTGTCCGTAATAGTTACGATTAAAGCTGTTAGATAGGGTTTATTGTCGCCAAAAAAAACACAATTTTCAATTTCTTCTGACTCCATTATTTTATTCTCTAATGATCTTGGAAAAATTTTTTTTGAGTTTGATAGTGCTATCATTTCCTTTTTTCTACCATCGATAAATAAATAACCTTCTTGGTCTAAATATCCTGTATCTCCTGTAGCGACATAACCATTATTCAAGAAAAATTGTTGACTGTCTTCTAAGACCGCTATCGTATAATTTTGGCAAACTGGATATTTATTTTTTATTAAAATTTGATTTTGATCATCAAATTTGATTTTAATATTAGGAAAAAGTTTTCCTACACTACCAATTTTATTATTATCAGGATAGTTCTTTGATATGATACAGGTTTCATTCATTCCGTATCCTTGATATAGAGGAATCCCCATTTGAGAATAAAATTCTAATACATCCATTGATATTGGAGCCGAACCAGTCCATAGATACCTTATGCTCCCTCCTAAATATTCCATAAAGGGTTTGAAGTGTTTTGTTGGTGAGGTCTCTTTTATATAGTTTTTATATTTTGCTTCTAAGTGCTCATCTTTTATAATAGATTTTTTATAGTCCGAAGCTATAATTTCATATATGTAAGGAACCCCCATTATAACTGTTGGAGATTCTTGTTTAATTGCCATGAAAACATATTCTTTTGGCACCACAACAATATTAAAATCAAACAAAATTGCCGAGTATAACCAATAACGCTGTTGTAATAAATTAAGTGGTAAAAAAACTAATAAATTGTCTTTTTTTGAATGTTTAAATATTTCTTGAACACATTGGATGGAATTTTCAACACCTTCCACCGAAGCACCAATTATTTTAGGGAAACCAGTACTTCCTGAAGTAGATTTGTAAGAAATTACTTCTTTAGAAAGATATTTATGAGGTGGTTTTTTACTTAATATTTGCGAAGAGGTAATTTCACTAATTAAAATATAATCCAAATTTAGATCTTTCTGAACTCTATTTTCATACTCATCTGCCAATAATATCACTCTCATCTGTAGCTCTGAAGATTGGTAAGATTTTAAATCTGAATTTAAATCCATTGGCAATATCTTAGCGCCTATATGAATGCAAGCTAAATCGGCTATAATAAAACCCAAATTATTCTCGCCTATAATAGTTACTACAGTTCCACTAGAAACTCCCATATTATTTAGATAATAAGAAGCTTTAAGGACTAAATTATATAAAGAATCAAAAGATATTTCGATTCTTTTTCTCTTATGGAAAGTAACAAGTTTTTCATTATTATTTTCTAATCGAGAAATAAGGTTATTTATAATACTCATAAGGTTTCTAAGTTTAAACAAATATTAGAGCCTGCATATCCATTTCCAAAAGATATTATTTTTGTAGACTTTTCTATATTCTTATCTACAACCCTCTTCAGGTTTATTATAAAATCTATACAATCTATATGTCCATATTCGGAAATATGATCTAAATTCATTTTTTTTGTTTTAAATCCTAAACTTTTAAAACATTCTAAAATCGCAGATATATTTGCATTTTGTAAAATAATTTCTGAAAACATTGAAGGAGAAAGCTTATACTTTTTTAATAATCCAGAAATACATAATGTATAATTTTTATATAATAAAATAGGTGGTATTTTAGATAAATCTGCTTCATAAAAAGCTCCATGTGTTAGAGAGAAACTTCCATTAACTTTTACTCCTTTTTCATTTTTAGAACTCAAAACAACTATTCCTATGCCATCACCCATAATAGCATAATTTTCAATAACACGCTCTGGATAATGTTTTACTTTGTTGATACCTACAATCAGGATATTGTTTATCATCTCTGATTTAAGCATAAGTTCAGCATAAGTAATAGCATACTCTATATTAGAACAATGATTTCCAGACAATATAAGAACATCTGCTTTGTTAAATCCATAAGAATGTTGTATGTATTGTCCAAAATTGGGCATTCTATTACCTCTTTGTAATGCATCATCTATTATTATAATTAAATCTATCTCTGAGGGATCTACGGTCTTTTGATTTATATTTTTGGTTATTAATTCATCAAACAAGTCCAATTCATTTTTTTCTTTAGCATCTGCGACTTCTTTTAAATTAAGAACATTTTCATAAAAAGAGATGGCATCTTCTTTCGTTTCAAAAAAAGTAGGGATATCTTTTTCATCCATACTTTCAATAACTGTCTTAACAGAAACCTTGGTTTCAGGTATTAAATAATCTAAATGTACTATCATATTCTTACATTAATTTTCTATATTCAAATATTTTTTTCTTCTATTTTTTCCAATACATCCAAATAAGTTGAAATATTTTTATCTTGCATAGCTTCCCAATGATCTCCAGAGACAAATGACAATTCGATTCTATTGTTTGTATATTTATTCCAGTTTTCTATATTCATTATTTTGTTTTTTTTAGCTTTCATGATATATATAGGACTATTTATAACTCCTTTTTGGGTATATTCTTCCATTAATTTAATCCCGTTAGTTATCATTTTTTCAAAATGAGGGTTCATTATAATTGGGTCAATTTTCATTTCCTTAATAACATTTTGTGTTTTAGTATTAATTTTTAACCGATTACTTTTGTTATTGAAAATATTAATTTTGTTCTCTACAGTATAACTATCAACTACTATTAAAGCAATATCGTTATATTCTTTTTCAAGAAGTTTTACTAGTTCGAATCCTATATTTCCCCCCATTGAATAACCGAAAATGATTATTTTACCAGTATTCTTCGTTTGGGAGATCTTCTTGTAAAAATATTTGGCTGCATCATCTATTGATTCAAAAAAACCTTCTCCTTCATTAACCCCTAAATATTGAAGTTCATTTACATTATATTCAAGTTTTATCTCTTTAATTAAATTTGAAAATGGAGCTGTAACACCTACAATAGAAGGTATAAAATAAATACTGTTTTCTAATTCTTCTTTAGATTCAACACGGTTGTTAATTGAATATGATAATGCTTTAATGGTAGGTTTTTGAAAAAAATCTTGATAGGTAACCTTTTTGATCAAGAGCTTATAAACCTTATTAATTATTTGCCCTACTAATAAACTATGACCTCCTAACTCAA
>CAKMZM010000022.1:0-27117 GCA_929200365.1 uncultured Flavobacteriaceae bacterium
AATAAATTTATGAGAAAAGAACAACACCATAAAGGATGGAATGAAATAAAAACAAATGATTCATGGGCAATCTTTAAGATTATGGGAGAGTTTGTGAATGGATTCGAAAAAATGAGTAAAATAGGACCTTGTGTCTCTATTTTTGGATCTGCCCGTACAAAAACAGATGATAAATACTACCAACTAGCTGTAGATGTTGCCAAAGAAATTGTAAATCAAGGTTATGGGGTTATTACTGGTGGTGGACCTGGTATAATGGAAGCAGGAAATAAAGGAGCACATCTGGGAGGGGGAACTTCTGTGGGACTTAATATAGATTTACCTTTTGAACAACATGATAATCCATATATCGATAGTGATAAAAGCCTAGATTTTGACTATTTTTTTGTACGAAAGGTAATGTTTGTAAAATATTCTCAAGGATTTGTAGTTATGCCAGGAGGGTTTGGAACTTTAGATGAATTATTCGAGGCAATAACATTAATACAAACCAAAAAAATTGCAAAATTCCCAATTATATTGGTAAGTACAGAATTTTGGGGCGGACTTATTGATTGGATAAAAAGTACATTGCTTCAAAAATTTGGAAATATAAGTCCTGGGGATTTAGATTTAATACATATTGTAGATACCCCAAGTGAAGTATTACAAATTTTGGATAAATTTTATGCCCAATATAATTTAAGTCCAAATTTCTAATCCATTTAATTATTAAATCATCGCCTTACGTATCAAAACGTTGAAAAATTAACCTCATTGTTAATAAAAATGTATCGCATTAAAAACCAATTACTTGAACAAAGATAATAATAAACTAAATTGTTTGATTGCTCGAACAGCTACATAGGTGTTTATAAAAGTATAAACACCTAAAAGTGTATTTTATTAAGAAAAAAAACAACTTTTCAACAATTTTTATGTTAAAACTAGAGAAAAAGCTTCTTTAAGCGCGTAGGATGAGTTATTAATATAAAATCGATTTTGAAGAATATTATAGTAAACATCAAGTTTTGACAGATAAATTAGAATGAGTAACATTATTCTAATTTATATATTAAAAATATCTTTAATTAAATATAAATCATAGAAGTTGAATATTATAAAAATATATAGTTATATACTTGTTTTTTTTGCCCTTACCAATGGGATTGCACAGCATAATATAGTTATAAATGCTAATCTTGATACCAAAAAAAAAGTAATAACAATAGAACAGGAAATTACGTATACTAATGTGTCAAAAGATACACTTACACAAATATTCTTTCATGATTGGGCCAATAGTTTTTCTGATAAAACAACTCCTCTAGGTAAAAGATTTGCAGAAGATTTTATGAAACGTTTTTATTTTGCTAAAGATGAAGAACGGGGAGGTACAATAATCCAAAATATTAGTGATAAAGAATTACAGCCACTACAATGGGATAGACATAACGAAATCCAAGATATTATTTATATAACCACCTCTAAACCAATATACCCAGGAGAAAACCAAACCTTTATCTTAAAATATAAAGTTAAAATTCCTAATAATAAATTCACTAGATATGGATATGATCCAAATGGAGGTTTTAGTTTAAAATATTGGTATATTCTTCCCGCTGTATATGACACGAAATGGAATACCTATAGTAATAAAAATTTAGATGACCTATTTGCACCTCTAGCGAATTATAGCATTAACTTCACTTTACCTTATGGATATAAGATGACCAGTGAATTAAAACAGGAAAAAATTACCTTATCAGAAGATAAAACAACCAAAACTATACAACTTTCTGGTAACAAAAGAAATGAAATAAACCTGTATATAGAAAAAATATCATCTTTCTATAGTTTCACTACAGATGATGTTCAATTTATTAGCAATATAGATGGCGATGATCTAATTCCAGAAATGAAATTTGTTGCCGCAGAAAGGATTATTCGATTTTTGCAAAAAAGATTAGGTCCTTACCCTTTTGACAAAATTGTAATTTCTGAAAATGATTATAAGAATAATCCTGTATATGGTCTAAATCAGTTACCAGATATATTAAGACCCTTTCCCGATGGTTTTCAGTTTGAAATCAAACAACTTAAAGCAATTACCGAGAATTATCTTGAAAGAACTCTTATTATAAATCCTAGATACGATGCTTGGGTAAAAGATGCCATACACATCTATTTAATGATGGCATATACAGAAACGTATTATCCCGAAATGAAAATTATAGGGAAACTTAGTAAAGTAATTGGTATACGATGGTTTCATGCAGCAGATCTAGATTTTAATGATCAATATTTCTTAGCATACAAAAATATGGTTCGATTGTTTTTAGATCAGCCTTTACGGCAACCACAAGATGAATTGGTAAAGTTTAATAAAAATATTGCTAACGCTTATAAAGCAGGAATAGGGTTTAAATATCTGGAAGACTACCTGAGTGATGATAATATTATCGATCAGAGTATTAAGGAGTTTTACACTCAAAATATATTACAATATACAAATTCTGAGAAGTACAAACAGATTCTTACTAATTTAACTCCTTTGGATATAGCATGGTTTTTTGAGGATTATGTGCAAACCAATAAAAAACTCGATTTTGAAATAAAATCAGTAAAAAAAGAAAAAGATTCAATTGAAGTTACGATCAAAAATAATGGTAACAATACCATGCCAATTTCACTCTATGGATTTAAAAAAAAAGATTTGGTTTCTAAGACTTGGATTATGGGCATTAACAAAACGAAAAAAGTAAAAATTGCTAATAAAAATATAAGTAAACTTATACTAGATTATGATCAAAATATTCCAGAAAAAAATAGGCGTAACAATTACAAAAACCTAAAATGGATATTCAACAAACCTTTACAATTTAGGTTTTTACAGGATATTGAAGATCCTAGATATAACCAAATATTCTTTATTCCAGAAATTGAATTTAATGTATATGATGGCTTTACATTAGCTTCTAAGTTTTATAATAAATCTATTATAAGGAGAAATTTTGAATATAATGTATCCCCAGCATACGGGTTTAAATCTAACAAAATTTTGGGATCATCATCATTTTTCTATAGACAACAACTTTCTGACTATGGTTTATATCAAATACGGTATGGGATAAATGGTAGTGTTTTTAGCTATGCTACTGATTTATTATACAAACGATTTTCATCTTCTGTAAACTTTTATTACAGACCAAAAAATCTTAGATCTAATGAAAGACAAAAGCTATCTCTTAGAAATGTTAATGTTTCTAGAGACCGAAACAAAGAAAACCCTGTTGCCACTCCTGATTACAATATATTTAATGTTAGGTATAAGTATTCTGATTTTAATCTTATTAGTTTTTTAGGGTATACAATTGATTATCAATTATCAAAAAACTTTAGCAAGCTATCAGCTACAGTTAATTACAGAAAGTTGTTTCTTAATAACAGGCAACTAAATTTACGTTTATTTGCAGGTTCTTTTGTCTTTAATGATACAGAAAAAGATGGTGATTTCTTCAGTTTTGCGTTAGACAGACCAACTGATTATCTATTTGATTATAATTATTTGGGACGTAGCGAAGATACTGGTTTGGTAAGTCAACAGATCATTTTGGCAGAAGGAGGATTTAAATCTCAATTAGAGTACTCATTTGCTAATCAATGGATTACTACCTTTAATGCAAATACCAATATCTGGAAATGGATTTATGCATACGGAGATGTAGGATTAGTTAAAAATAAAAATATATCTCCTAAGTTTGTTTACAATGCAGGGGTACGACTCAGCTTAGTTGCTGATTATTTTGAAGTCTTTTTCCCTATGGTTTCTAATAAAGGGTGGGAAATATCACAACCAAATTATGGACAGCAAATTCGGTTTATGATAACATTAAGTCCAGAAACATTAATAGGTCTTTTTACAAGAGAGTGGTATTAATTTCTCTTTAAAAAAAAAGCATTAAAAAATAAAAGAGATATTTTTGAACATTTAATAATCAATCCTTAATATTTATAAAAAAAAACATAATTTATCAACAAAAAGTCATTTTTAATGAATTATATTTAAAAAAATTAAGTATTCCACTCTTGCAAATGGTCAGTATTTTAACTAAATTTGCAAATACTACCAAACATCGTTCACATGCAGCCTGAAACCATTACTTCATCTAATATTTCGTTCGAAGAATATAGAGGTCAGATATTAAAAGACTATGAAATAGCTTTGATTAGTCGAGAATGTAGTTTATTAGGAAGACGAGAAGTATTGACAGGTAAATCTAAGTTTGGAATTTTTGGAGGAGGAAAAGAACTACCCCAACTGGCAATGGCTAGAGTTTTTCGTGATGGAGATTTTAGATCAGGATACTATAGGGATCAAACATTTATGATGGCCATTGATCAATATACTATAGAACAGTTCTTTGCTGGATTATATGCTCATACTGATATTAATAAAGAACCTTTTTCTGCAGGAAGACAAATGGGAGGTCATTTTTCTACTCAAACCCTTAATGAAGATGGTACATGGAAAAACCTAACTCAGCAAAAAAACTCAAGCGCTGATATCTCTCCTACTGCTGGTCAAATGCCGAGATTGTTAGGTCTTGCACAAGCGTCAAAAGTATATCGCAATGAAAAAAGTATCTCTAATTATGCTAATTTCTCAAATAAAGGAAACGAAATAGCTTGGGGAACTATCGGTAATGCAAGTACTAGTGAAGGTCTGTTTTGGGAAACTATTAATGCAGGAGGAGTTCTGCAAGTACCAATGGTTATTAGTATCTGGGATGATGAATATGGAATCTCTGTTCATGCAAAGCATCAAACTACCAAAGAAGACATTTCTCTTATTCTAGAAGGCTTTAGGCGTGATGAAAATCACGAAGGCTATGAAATCTTAAAAGTAAATGGTTGGGATTACCCTGCACTGATAGATGTTTATGAAAAAGCCGAAAAACTCGCACGCGAAAAACATATTCCTGTTATTATCCATGTTAAAGAACTAACACAACCACAAGGGCATTCTACTTCTGGATCTCATGAAAGATACAAAAGTGAAGAGCGATTAAACTGGGAACGTGAACATGATTGTAATAAAAAATTTAAAGAATGGATCATTGAGCACAATATTGCCACAGTAGAAGAGCTTCTCGATTTTGAAAAAAGAGTAAAAAAGGAAGTGAAAAAAGGAAAAAATGAGGCTTGGAATGCATATTTATCAGAAATCAAATCAGAGCAGAAAGAAGCATTAGAAATTCTTAAATCAGTAGAAAGTAAAAGTATAAGTAAGAACTTTATATCTCCTCTGGTTAATATTTTAGATACTAAAGAAGAACCAACACGTAAAGATATTCTTGAAGTTACAAGAAAAACATTGCGCTATATCACCAAAGAAGATTTTATAGAAAAATCTAAGCTTCAGGGGTGGGTAAATAATTATATTTCTTTTATTCAACCAAAATACAGCAGCGATTTATATAATGAAAATGACTCCAATGTTACCCACATTAAAGAGGTAAAAGCTAAGTATAATACAAATACACCACTAGTTGATGGTAGGGTTATTATACGAGACAACTTTGAAAAATTATTTAGTAGAATTCCCGAAGCACTTATTTTTGGAGAAGATAGTGGTAAAATTGGGGATGTTAATCAGGGGCTTGAAGGACTCCAGGAAAAATTTGGAGAAATTAGAGTATCTGATACAGGGATTAGAGAAGCTACAATAATAGGACAAGGAATTGGGATGGCTATGCGAGGACTAAGACCAATTGCAGAAATTCAATATTTAGATTATATTTTATATTGTATACAAGGATTAAGTGATGACCTTGCTACAGTACGATATAGAACTGCAGCAAAACAAAAAGCTCCTCTAATCATAAGGACTAGGGGGCACAGACTAGAAGGAATATGGCATTCTGGTTCCCAAATGGGAGGTCTTATTCATTTATTGCGTGGTATTCATATTCTTGTTCCTAGAAATATGACCAAAGCTGCAGGTTTTTACAATACACTAATGGATAGTGATGAACCTGCATTAGTTGTAGAATGTCTTAATGGATATCGTTTAAAAGAAAAGATGCCTTCTAATTTATCTGAAATTAGAACACCAATAGGTGTCGTAGAAACAATTAAAGAAGGAACAGATATCACCTTGGTTTCTTATGGTTCTACACTGCGATTTGTAGAACAGGCTGCAAAAGAATTATTAGCCGTAGGAATTAATGCCGAAGTAATTGATGTGCAATCTTTACTTCCTTTTGATTTAAATCATGATATTGTTAAAAGTGTTGCTAAAACTAATCGATTATTAATTATTGATGAAGACGTTCCTGGTGGGGCTACAGGATATATTCTGCACAAATTGATTGATGAACAAAATGTGTATCAATATCTAGATAGCAAACCACAAACCTTAAGTGCACAAGCACATAGACCTGCTTTTGGAACTGATGGAGATTATTTTAGTAAACCCTCTATAGAAGATATTTTTGAAAAAGTATACGCAATTATACATGAAACAAATCCTGCTAATTTTCCTAGATTAAGGTAATTTTTTGTATTCTATCTAAAAATTTTCATGATTTTTAATAAAGCTACTGAAAATCTTCAATTCTTAGTCGTTTGCCATCTTTATAAGATACTACAAAAATTCTCTCATCAAATCCAGATCCTATAAGTGTTTTTCTAAAATCCTGAGCCTCTACCAGAGTTTCAAAAATACCTAAACTCATTTTATAGTATGAAGTATCATTATAAATAAGTGTATTTGTATATTTCTCTGAAATAGCTGGTATGCTTTTTGCGTTAAACGCTTTTAATTGAACCGAGTACACAGTATCTTTTTTAATCAAACTTCTATACAGGTATAGATCTTTTATTTCTTTAAGATTAGTTTTCTCTTTTTTTAAAGTTTCTAATTTAAGCTTGGTAGAAATAAGTTCTTGCTTTACTAAAGAAAGTTCATTGTGCTCTGTCTTACTAGTTTTCGAAAGTGGTTTACCAAAATAAAAAGCATTAGCAACAAGGAAAATGGTTAATAGAAATAGAACTAATGAAAATGATCCAAATAGTCTATTAGATTTCTTACTTTTTATCAGCTTATCAGACTCTTCATTCAGGAGATCTTCAAGCTTTTTCTGTTTAATTTCAGCTTTTTCTATCTGATAATGTAAAGATAGAAGGTCCTCATCTTTCATGATTTTCATTGCAGGGTAGCTTCAAAAGTTTAGTTCGTTTAATCTATAAATATATTTTCAAAACAATGCTTAAGGGAGTTTCTGTTCGGTTATCTTATATACTATTCCATTATTAATTTCCAAAATTAAAACAGGTTTATCTGCAATAACCTTCTGGAAAGCCTTCAATAGAAAACCAGAAGAGATTTGATTAATATTATCAATCTTTACCCTTGCTTTATCATCTAGTTCTAAAATTTTAGGGCTAGAACTCTGGTTATGAATATAATAATTATTATACAAAAAATATAATGTATCACCATTTTTATCTAAATCATATTCTGCTTCACCAAATTCTTTTGCTTTTTTAACAGCTTTTCTTCCACGATAATACTCTATAATATCTACTTCTATAAAAACAACATCGTTACTTTTATAAACCTTATTTATGTAACAATATTTCTTTTCAAATTTTCGTTTAGATTTACCCTTACTATCTGTAATATTATCTTCTTTCTTCTTCTTGATCCCCAAATCATGATCAGAAAGAGAGATTACCGAATCTTCCTTATTTGACAATTCTTCATATTGATATTTAGAAATATTGGATTTAAGTTTATATACTTCTCGCTGTAAAGAATCATTTTCGAGCACAAGTTGTTGGATATCTACATCTTTTTTTATAAATAAATCACTAGTAGAATTTCCTTTTTTATTTAAGATTAGATAAAGACTTCCTAGAGTGAGTAACAATATCAATACAAGTATAAATACAAAATAAAAGTTACGTCTTCTTTTACTTCTCTTTAAATCTTCAGAAATAGAGATCAGACGATCTTCTAGTTGTTGCTGTTTGATATCAGTTTTTTCCATCTGATAGTGCATCGAAATAAGCTCTTCTTCTTTCTTATCCATTGTATGCTAAAGTAATTCTAATTTCAGAAAGGGTAAATAACCTCAGGATTAAGGCATCCATTTAATATTTTTGAAATCTGGTTTCCGTTTTTCGAGGAAAGCATCTCTTCCTTCTTTTGCCTCCTCTGTCATATATGCCAATCGTGTTGCTTCTCCTGCAAATACCTGTTGCCCTACCATTCCATCATCAGTAAGATTCATTGCAAACTTTAACATTTTGATAGATGTTGGTGACTTCTCAAGTATTTCTGTTGCCCATTCATAAGCTGTATCTTCAAGATCATCATGAGGAATCACGGCATTTACCATTCCCATTTCATAAGCATCTTGCGCAGAATAGTTTCTTCCTAAAAAGAAAATCTCACGTGCTTTTTTTTGCCCAACCATCTTTGCCAAATAAGCAGAACCATATCCGCCATCAAAACTGGTCACATCTGCATCTGTTTGCTTAAAAATAGCATGTTCTTTGCTTGCAAGAGTGAGATCGCAAACAACATGAAGGCTATGTCCTCCTCCTACTGCCCACCCAGGTACAACAGCAATAACAACTTTTGGCATAAATCTAATAAGTCTCTGAACTTCTAAAATATTCAGTCTATGTCTACCATCCTCTCCTACATACCCTTGGTGACCTCTAGCTTTTTGATCTCCCCCACTACAAAAACTATACACTCCATCTTTTGTCGAAGGGCCTTCTGCTGAAAGTAAAACCACACCTATAGATGTATCTTCTTGTGCATCATAAAAAGCATCATAAAGTTCACTTGTTGTATTTGGCCTAAAAGCATTACGCACATTTGGTCTATTAAATGCTATTCTTGCAACACCTCCCGATTTTTTATAGGTAATGTCTTCGTATTCTTTTACAGTTTTCCAATCTATTGAACTCATTAATATGTTTTTTTATACCCTCAAAAATACTACAATATACTATATCTCACTGCATCAATTACAGAGTAAATCCTCTAATTTTTAATTTTATTTCAAATAAAAAATAGATTTTAGTATAGTTTTTGATAGTTTTATTCTGAATTGATAATATATTTACCACTATGAAAGTTTTTTTAGCAGTACTTATCGGGGGCATCAGTTTTTTATCACATGGGCAAGAGGGTATAATACAAACCATAGCTATAGAATGGGGTCAATTAAGTGCTCCATTAGTAATGAATAAAAAAGAGCTTATCACTGAAAAGTATACATTACAGAAAGTTGACTTAACTATAGATTTAAGACAACAGGCTTTTAAAAAAAAATATACTATGTATATCGAACTTCCAAAGTATAAGAATCTTTCTTCAAAACATACCACTATCATCTCTCCTAAATCAAAAACCTCTGGTTTTACTATAACTGGTAATGTTTATGGTATAAATAAGCCTTCTCTAAGTGGTAATCTTAAAAACACAGCATATAAAGATGCTGGCATATATACTGGCACTTATTTTTCTACTGTGAGACAAAACTATTACTCTAGGCACTTATTTTCTCAAAACAATTAAGGTTTTACTGATCAACAGGTATTCTTTCATCAATGAACTGAAGTGGCATATCTCCTGATAAATCAAACATATCTAAAATATCTTTAATAGTTTCTTCTTCTTCAAGTTGTTCTTCTACAAACCACATCAAAAAGTTTTCTGAACCAAAATCATTTACCTGTCTGCATTTTGCAACAATTTTGTAAATAGATTGTGTGATTGATATCTCATGATTCAATGTTGTTTCAAAAATTTCTCTAAGTGAAGAAAACTCATGAGTAATATTAGAAATATTAGGAGAATATGCAGATCCACCTGTATCATTAATAAATTTAAAAATTTTCATCATATGCTCTCTTTCTTCTTCTGCCTGCTTATAAAAAAAAGCAGCACTATTTACAAGTGTTCTTTGGTCGCACCAAGAAGCCATTGCCAGATATAATGATGAAGCTTTTTGTTCTTTTTCAATTTGCTCATTAAGCATATCCATTACCTCTAGATTAATGCTTATTTCTTGTCGTGTTAGATTTTCCATTTCTCAATATTTTTAATAAAAGTATAGAAAATCCACATGTAAAACTTAATTGATACTCAATTTATAGTAAGTCTAAATCTACATCTAATGTTATGACACCAATGCTGCATTTAATTCTATCATTGCAAATGTTCCTTTCATAAGATTTATAAAATCCAGAACCATTAGTGTATCTAATAAAATCAGGTGTTCTTTGTCACATAAAGATAATAATACAGTATCATTATGATTTAATAAATTATGGATATATTCTGGTGCAGACATTTGTTTTGCCTTATAACGCAAACTAAGCAACTGGCAAAAAGTAATTTTAACTGTTTTATGACCAAAATCAATATAAAAACATCGCTCTGTTGATGACTGATATGAGGAGTAGTATGCTGAAGAAAAAATTAATTCCATAATTAACAGCAGCAAAAATACTTTTTATTTAGATTTAATCCAAATAAAACAAATAAAAATTAGCCTTTTCTTTAACTATACTTGTGGGGTGTATTTTTGATTTACTCTATCAGGCGTATTCCTTCTTTTTCGATAGTAATTTTTCTGTTTTTATATAATGCCCCTATAGCTTTTTTAAAACTTTTCTTACTTAATTGAAAAACTTCTTTAATATCATCAGGGTCTGATTTATCATTTAAATCAATAAAACCGCCACTGGATTGTAATTCTTTTAAAATCTGCTCTGCATTTGGCTCTATCCCTCTAAACCCATGTCGTTGTAATGTAAGATCTATTTTACCATCAGGGCGAACTTTTTTCACAAACCCTTTAAGCTGATCTCCTGGTGTAACCTTTTGAAAAATTTCGTCGCTATACACCAACCCTAGATGTTTTTGATTTACAATCATATTCCAACCTTGTGGTGAAGGATGAGAAGCAATAAGATCAACCTCATCATACGATGATAGTAAAACTAACGAATTATCTAAAAAAGCGTTGGTCTTACTTGATGCAACAAGTCTATTGGTTTCTTCATCGAGGTATACATAAACAAGATACCAGCTCCCTACTCTCATTTTTGAAGATTGTTCTTTGAACGGAACAAAAAGATCTTTTTCTAACCCCCAATCCAGAAAAGCGCCAATTTCTGATACGTTTGTGCATTTTAAATAGGCAAAAGATTTTACAGTTGCAAAAGGTTCTAAGGTAGTAGCAACAATACGTTCTGAGCTATCTAAATACACAAATACTTTTAAAACATCTCTTATTTGAAATTGTTCTGGTACATACTTATTTGGTAATAAAACCTCATCCCCTTCTTCATCACAAAGGTAAATCCCCTGATCTCTTTCTCTAACAATCTCTAACATATTGTATTCCCCAAGCTTAAGCATGTCTCTATTTTTTTGTGCAAAGATAATTCTTTAATCCTCCTGTTTATCTAAATTCGACAAAAAAAGGTGCTCATTGTAATGAACACCTTTTATTAATTATAGGAAATCACATACTATTTATAAATAGACTCTTTTCCAAAATGTTTTGTCAAAAGATAATAAACAACCGCTCTATATTTATTACGATTTGATTTACCATAAGCTTCGATTACAGAAGCAATAGCTTCATCTAATTTTGATCCATCAGAAAGACCAAGTTTCTTGATTAAAAAATTTTTCTTTACGGTATCTAATTCGCTTTGATCCGAACCAGATACTGTAGCAGCATCTGCATTGTAAATTGAAGGTCCACATCCAATGGTAACCTTGGTTAAAAGATCCATATCTGGAGTCTGACCAATTTTATCTTTGATGTCTGCCGCATATTTTGTAATTAACTCGTCTCTTTTACTCATATTAAAATTGTGTTTGTTAGATTTTTAGCCTGTTTTTTTCCTTACCAAATATAGATTAATTATTCATTAATAATTAATCACTAAAGTACATTAAGTAAAGATATTAGATAAAACCCCTAAAATAACCGACTAAAGCACTATCATTTTCTTTTCGAGGCGTAAAAACTTCAAGCAATTGAGGTACATGATCATTTTCATATACTTTTTTAGATTCATGAACTAATTCTTCAAGAGTATGCGCGGTATGATATTCAAAACCAAACATTTTACATAAATGCATTGCCGTAAGATGATGTCTTGTTTCAAAATATGTTTCAAAATTAACACTTTCCTCTTTTCCTGGTAAAATTCTGAATATCCCTCCTCCTTCGTTATTAATAATAATAATTTTGAAATTTGAAGGAATATAGTCATTCCATAATCCATTACTATCGTAAAAAAAACTGAGATCTCCCGTTATCAAAGTTGTAGGTATTCCTGAAGCCAGAGCTGCACCAATGGCAGTAGATGTACTTCCATCGATACCACTTGTTCCTCTATTACAAAACACCTGAAAAGTCGGGTTTAGGGTAAATAATTGTGCATATCGAACAGTAGAACTATTACTTAACTGTATCATTTGCCCATCTGTAATACTATTAAAAATAATTTCAAACGCTTTAAGATCAGTAAAAGGAATTTTATCAAGATATGTTGCATGCTTCAATCTGCGATGATCTCTAATAGAAATCCAAAAAGATTTATAAGTACTATCAACTCTCTTCATTTTTTGAAAAAAACGCGAGAAGAATACATTGGGCTGCAATTTTATGTGCTCTGTAAGACAAAAATAGGTATCGTATGCTTTTTTTGAATCAATATGCCAGTGTGATTTTGGTTGATATTGTCGCAAAAATGCTTTGATTCGCTTAGAAACGACCATACCTCCAATAGTTAAAAGAATATCTGGCTGTAGTGCTTTAAATTCGTTCTCACTCAAAGTAGAAATTAATTGATCAATACAATTAATATGAGATACATGATGAATATTAGATGTTGTTTCAGTTAATACTAAAACTGAAGGATCATTGGCAAAGTATTCTATCCATTTTTGCTCAACTGTTCTTGGTGAATTAACACCTATCAATACCATTTTACGTTTTGCCTGGTTCCACTCTTCCCGCATTTCTGATTGCAAATCTTCAGAAAACTGATGATGTGGTTTTTCTACTGGGATATTTCTGGAAATAATAGTAGGATGTTCTAGTTTATCGTATAAAGGCTCATAAAAAGGCACATTGATATGCACTGGTCCTTTTTGTTCTATTGCTTTATTTAACGCTAGGTTAATTTCTCTTTCATTATGTTTTTGAGCTTCATGCTGTTTTTGACATACTTTTGGATCATCAATTTTTGTTTCTGCAACAACTTCAGAATATAAATTAGCCGAGTACAAAATATGGTTTTCAAATACATTTTTTTGACGAATCGTTTGTCCATCTCCAATATCAATTCTTTCAATAGGGCGATCTGCACTTAGAACCACTAGTGGTATATCACTATAAAATGCTTCTGAAATTGCAGGATAATAGTTTAACAACGCACTACCCGAAGAGCAGACCAAAGCAACTGGTTTTTGGATTTGTTGTGCTATACCTAATGCAAAAAATGCAGCACATCGTTCATCAACGATACTATAGCATTGCATATTGGGGTGTTCACTAAAGCCTATTATTAGTGGTGCATTACGAGATCCTGGCGAGATAACAATATGAGTAATTCCTTTTGCTTCGCATAAGGTAACAATAGATTGTGCTATAGGAATTTTTGAATATAAGCGTTTCTTCATTCGAATCGCTAAATTACAATATCGAACTAATTTACACCAGAATTTTAAGTAATTTAACCCTAGTTACAACAAAACTTTTTTCATTGTCTCTGTTTTCTTCACAGTTTCCTCCCACTCTTTCTCTGGATCAGAATCTTTTGTGATTCCTCCTCCTACATAAAGAATTGCTTTACCATTAGTCAACTCCATACAACGAAGGTTTACAAACAAATTTGATTTAACAATATCTTCTTCATGCATATTGAGTTCTCCTAGAAAACCAGTGTAATACTTACGATTATAATTTTCTGTAGCAAGGATAAAAGATTTAGCCTCATCTTTAGGAAGCCCGCAAACTGCTGGAGTAGGGTGCAATACTTCAATTATTTTTTCAATTCTTGAATTTTCATTACCCAAAACCCCATTAATATCGGTACGCAAATGTAAAAGTGTACCTGCTTTATGTGTATACGTTTTGGAGTGCTGTATATTATCAATAATTGATGATAATTTATTCGTAACAAAAGAAGTAACCATTTTCTGTTCTACTAATTCTTTAACTCCCCAATCAATATCTATAGTGTTTGTATATGGTTGTGTACCTGCCAAAGCCATGGTAAAAAAATCATTATTTTTTATTCGAATCAAGGTTTCAGGAGTCGCTCCCATCCATGTACCAATTTTGGGATGATACCACAGATACACAAAAGCTTTTGGGTAATAATCTATTAGGCTTTTAAATATGTGTAAGCTGCTAAAAGAATCTGGTATTGAAACTTCCTCTTTTCGAGATAATACTACTTTTTCAAAACAATCAGATTGTATTGCTTCAATACCCTTTTTTACAAGTTTGACATGTTTTTTTTTTGCTTCAGATTCTACCAAAAGAGTGTTATCTATTTTTCCTGAAATTCTTTTTTTGCTACTTACGGTTTGTGATAAAATGGTAGCAGTGCAATGGTTACTTTTTTCTGAAGGAATAATAACGACTTTATGGGCATTATCAAAAGGAGCAAAAACAAATCCCGAAACAGTATAATCTTCTACTTCGTATATTTGGTTATTTTCTTGAAAAACAGCATGTAATATCATAGAATCAGCTTTTCTATACACTACAAAAGGTAGATTTTGATCTAACTGCTCTTCAATTTTGGCATAAACATCTCCTATGTCCATACTATTTGGTTTTAGGAAGCGCAATAGTGGTCAACTTAACTATCGAAACCAAGTTACCCTCTTCATCCTTTATTTTTATATCCCATAACTGAGTAGTACGACCTCGATGTAAGATTTCCGCTTTAGCAAATACATATCCTTCTTTAACGCTCTTTACATGATTTGCAGAAATTTCTATTCCTCTTATATAAAAATCTTTCGCATTAAGGAAAATAAATGATGCAGCACTGCCCACACTCTCTGCCAGTGCTACCATTGCTCCCCCATGCAAAACACCGTCTGGCTGATGTACTCTGGGAGTCACTGGCATTTTTGCAACCAGATAATCTTTACCAACTTCACAAAAAGAAATCTCTAACGTTTCCATCAAAGTATTTTTACACATTTTTGCACATTGCTCCAGTACTTCTGTCTGTGTCAAATTCATAAGCTTTATAATTTAAACCAAAAATATACAATGCCATTTAATAATTCTAACTATATTTGATTATTATTTTAACGAACATTCAATAAAATGCCAAAAATAAAAACATCTAAAGAAGAGGTGCTAAAAAAAATAATTCCTGTTTTACGTTCCCGTGGAGTACATAATAGCAGTATGAGTGAACTTTCTAAAGCTTGTGGTATACAGAAATCTCATTTTTATTATTATTTCAATAGTAAAGAAGAATTAATAAAAGAGGTACTAGCAACGGTGCTTAGTTATTTTAAATACAATTTGTCTAAGGTTACACAAAGTGATAACACAATTAGTGAAAAAGTCATACACTTAAAAGCACTTGTAAATAAATTGTTTACAACTTTTGATGGTGGATGCATTATGGCCAACACAGCACTAGAAACGATTCATCTTAATCCTGTGTATAAAAAGGAAATACAGCTTTTTTTTCAAAACTTTATTTCTGAATTACAACATTTACTCGAAGTACATCATTCTAAAGAAGAATCATTAATGCTAGCCGAACAAATAGTACAGGATATAGAAGGAGGCATTTTATTAATGCAGGTCTATAATGATCCTAAATATTTTAACAATGCTATTGCCAGAATGGAAAAAACGATATTAAATCAGTAGAAAATGGAATCATACACTATTCACTCTTTTGACAATTACCCTATTTCGGTGCATGAATTTGTACCAAAATCTTCTAATAACAAAACGTTTGTTTTTGCCCCTGCAGTTGCTGTGCCTCAAAAAATCTACTTTCCCCTTGCAGCATATCTTGCTGGCAAGGGATGTACTGTATTTACCTTTGATTATCGGGGAATTGGAGATTCTCTTTCTCAGAGTATCCAATCTCTAAAAGAACATGGTTTTTTAGCATGGGCTCAGGATTTCAGATCAGTATCTAAGCATGCCAAAGAAGAATTTCCAGAAAATGAACAGTACATGATTGGTCATAGTTACGGGGGTAATAGTGTAGGGTTTAGTGATGCTTATCAATATTATGACAAATATCTTATGATTGCATCACAATTTGGGTTTTATAAACATTTTACTTTAAAAATGAGAATACTTATTTATCTTAACTTTAAGTTTTTTGTACCTCTTACCACTTCATTTTTGCAATATTACCCTTCTGATTGGTTTGGATTAGGAAAACCACTAACCACAAAAGCAGCAAAAGATTGGGCTATTTTTCTGTTGCATCCGGATTCTATGTTATATTTTACTCAAGATAACACCAACACACATTATAAAGATATCAAAGACCCCATGCTTTTATTAAGCATTGATGATGACTTATTTGCTCCTAAAAAATCAGTAGATATTTTGGGTAACAGAGTATATCAAAATGCCAAAGTAACAAGAAAACATCTAAAACCAAGTGATTTTAACCTAAAAAGCATTGGTCATTTTGATTTTTTTAGAACAAAAAATCGGGATATCTTGTGGCCGATTATCGATGATTGGTTTCATCTTAATTAAACACAAAAAATCTATTATCACATATTATATGAGTGCTATCGAAAAAGAAATTTCTTACACTACTACAAATACCTATTCTACACTTAATAATTTACATTCTGAGACTAAAAATGTTTGGTTAGTTTTTCATGGGATTGGATATTTGAGTAGGTATTTCATACGGTTGTTCGAAAGCCTTAATAAAGAAGAAAATTATATTATTGCACCTCAGGCTCCGTCAAAATATTACAAAGGTGATAATTACAAAAGGGTTGGCTCTAGTTGGTTAACCAAAGAAAACACTTTGACAGAAACTAAAAATGTACTAAGGTATGTCGACTCAATAATGTCTTCAGAAAAGATTCCTGAACACGCTAGACTGATTATCTTAGGATACTCTCAAGGAGTAAGTATTGCCAGTAGATGGGTCTCTAGTCGCAAAATAAATTGCGATGCTTTGGTTATGATTTCTGGTGGTTTCCCGAAAGAATTATCAAAAGAAGATTTTACTTTTCTTACCGATCAGACAAAAATTACCCATATCCTGGGAGAGAAAGATCCTTTTTTTGAAATAGAAAAAGTTAAGGCTGAAAAAATAAGAGTACAACAAATATTGCCTCAAATCGAGTTTAGAACTCATCCTGGGGGGCATGAGTTAGAACCCAAAACTCTAATCGATTTATTATAAAACCATTATACTACTTTCTCTACGCTTCTATTGCTGATCTACTATGAACCGTATCATAAATAATAGTAAGTTTTTGAATCTCATTTTCTGAATTAAGCACTATAACATCTACTACTTTAAACACCACTCTTTTTCCGTTTTTTAATTCCCAGTCAAAATCAAAGAGTAGTGAAATTCTATTAGAATCTTTTTCGAAAAATAAACCATCAAATTTTAATTTTGAGGTATTGGTATCATCTGCCAAAACCTTATAAAACTTACTAGCTGATTGTTCCGCACAATGGAGATTCTACAATCCCATCGCTAGCAAATAAACTAACAACTTTATCTACTTCATTTTTTTCTAAAAACGAAAGGTAATTCTGGGCAACTTCTTCTTTTGTCATACTTATAAATATCTTTCTTTTATAACCTCAAAATGATGTTTTTGATGCCCTACCAATACATATCCTACTGCTCTTGAACTCATAGGACTGCCACTCACCTCTCCTATTCTGGTTAACATCTCACCAGTGAAGCTTTTGAATAATGAAATAGAGTTAGTTCTTGCAGATTGAAAATCTGAAATCAATTCTTCTTTACTATAATTATTCGCGTTTGAATACGGAACATAATCATCCTGTTCAAACCCTATAATTGGTGTTTTATCATTTCTTGCAAAACGCAAAGCTCGATATACAAAAATACGTTCAATATCAATTACATGTTGTAGTACCTCTGCTATAGTCCATTTACCTTTTGCATACGCATGAGTAAGTTTTTCTTTAGGAATAGATTGTACAAAACTAATAAACTCTTTTTGGCTATTTTGTAATCCTTTTACAATATTAGGGTATTCTGCTTTAGAAATATATGTACTATAATATGGGTTAAATTCCCTTTCTTCTAATTGTGATATCATCATATATTAAATGTTGATTAATTTCAATTTATTTGTAATGGATATGTAAATACAAATTACACTATCAAACTTTTGTGGAGGTACTTTTTTATAATTAATGTGTATCCTTGTCAACAATATAGCAGAGAAAATATGTTTAGAACATTTCGTATCATAAAAAGTTTTTAATGAATAAGCCCTTTAAGAAAAACTTAAAGGGCTTACTCTATATTTGTTTAGTATATTCCTTTTATAAATCTTGGAAAATAGAGTGCATTAATCGTTTCTTATCATTAATACTCTCTTCTAACGAAATCATAGTCTCAGTACGATATACACCATCAATATCATCGAGTTTAAAAATAATCTCTTTAGCGTGATTAGTATCTTTTGCTCTAAGTTTACAAAAAATATTAAATTTTCCTGTTGTAATATGAGCGACAGTTACAAATGGTATTTCATTTATTCTTTCTAAAACGAATTTAGTTTGCGAAGTATTCTGAAGATAAATACCAACATATGCTATAAATGAATATCCTAATTTTTGATAATCTAATGTTAATGAAGACCCTTCAATAATACCTGCTTCTTCCATTTTTTTAACTCGTACATGTACAGTGCCCGCAGAAATCAATAATTTTTTTGCTATATCTGTAAAAGGTGTACGGGTATTTTCAATCAACATATCTAGAATTTGGTGATCAACTTCGTCTAATTTAAATTTTGCCATAGTATATTTTGTTATTTACCCTATTTTACATTTCAAATTTAGCAGAAAAATACAGTTTTCATACATTTTATTTCAACTTTTAGCTGATTTCACTAAGAATAATTCAGAATTTAAATAAAATTTTAACAATGTAATCTCTGGAACTATCTCTACTGTAACGTTTTCGTTATATATTGTTCTTTTTTTACCAATAAACTCTCTATGCCCATAAAATTTTTGAAGATCACCAATTTTAACAACTTTTGGTATAAATTTCACATTATTTTTTACCAATTCTTCACTGTATTGAACTGCTATATCTACATTTTTATCTTTTAACATCACATCTCTTATAATGACATCATAGAAGTATTTTCCATTTTCTGGTATTGAAAAATAATCTTTATAGTGATCACCTATAATTTTAGTAGTAGCAATATACTGTATTGAAGTTATAAGGGAATAATATATATATTCTCTAGTTATTTCACGATCATAATCACCTGAGTAATGTCCTGCTTCAAATAATATTGTAGGTATTCCCATACTTGCTAAAGTATCTCCTACACAATTTAAATTAAAACCATCGTCATACCGCCCTACCTGATTCGGAATACATTGTTGGAGTACCATATTCATCTTAGCAATAATCTCCATAGCTATTTTACGACTTGGGGTTATTGATCGTTCTATATCACTTGCAGGAGATAAAAAAGACACAGTAGCAGAATGCTTAGTTTCTCCTACACTAAAAATAGTACGCTGCCCATGGAGATTAAATGCAAAATCTGGTTGAATACATTGGACCAGGTTACTTAAGACTTCACTTTCCTTTTGTGTTTTTTGCTGTGCATCCCTATTAAGATCTACCTGGTTATAATTAAGTCTTGTATACTTTTTTGCTCCATCAGGATTCAAGATAGGCACAATATATATTGAACACTCTTCTAAAATATCTTTTGCTAAATCATTTGAGGCATCTGTCAGAAAATTTAGAAGATCAAATACAGCTTTCGTTGTTGTACTTTCATTACCATGCATCTGAGACCAAAACAATAGTTTTTTGGATCCACTACCTAATTTAATGAGATTTATAGAAGCATTATTCTCTGAAACTCCTATCTGTTCAATTTCGATTTTCGACGATAAAATGTTCAATAAAGGAGAAATATGTTCCAAGGTAATATAACGCCCAAATAAAGAATGTTCTTTATAAATATTGAACGAATTATGTAATGTACTTGTGTTCATTAATTCATTTTAGAAAATTACGAAATTACTATAGTTTACTGAAGATTCATAACAAATCAGATTATTATTCACACCTGTAAACATTATTTAAAATTCACATCTGTAAACTTGTGAATGTTTACAGATGTAATTAGATTGATTCTAGCCTGTGTTTACATGACTAAACAATAAATATCACTATGTAGTTAAATAATCAACAATCAACGATTAGGAAGAATATTATATCATAAATTATTGTAAATTAGTTAACTAAAGTTGTTTATGTCAACTAAAAATTTAAATGACATTTCTTAAATTCACAATTGTAAATCATTATTTTGAATAAATTTGTTTACCTTAGTAACCAATAATCACACTAGACAAGTTCACAATGGTAAACAGTAATGATTTTGGAAAAAGAATTCAAAAAATAATGGATCATCATGCTATATCTGCTTCATCTTTTGCTGATTATATGGGTGTAGGTCGTTCTTCTATCTCACATATTCTTGGTGGGCGAAACAAACCTAGCCTAGATTTTGTAATGAAGGTTGTTGATGCATATACCAATGTAGACCTACAATGGCTGTTATATGGAAAAGGAACATTTCCTAAATCTGAGAGTGTATCTGTTGACAAGAAAATTACTTCATCAAACAGTTCTGCTATTTCTCAACCTGTATCTGCTCCAACTACAATTTCTAAACAAGATTTATTTTCACAATCATCACCAGAAGAAAAAATAACTACATCAAATACTCCTCCTCTTGAAAAAATTTCAAAAGTAATTTCTACCGAAAGCGAAATAGATAGAATTGTTATTTTTTATACAGATGGTACTTTTAGTTCATATCATATGAAAAAATCTTAACAACTTTTTTCTTCCTTTCTGTTAACTTCCTAGAAATAGAATTATTTTCGTTTTTCATATATAACTTTGTTATGAGACAATTTGCTTTCCTATTTTTTTGCACTCTATTTATGAGTAGTTGTTATCGACAAGAACGTAACTGTATCGATTTTCATACAGGAACTTTTGAATTTGAAACTTTTCTAGATGGAGAGTTGATTACAACTACATTTATTCGTAATGATACTATAGAAATTGATTATTTTAGAGGTAAGGTTGACACAGCTAGCATTCGATGGATTAATGACTGTGAATATATTGTACAAAAATTGTCTCCAAAAAATATGGCTGAAAAAAAAGCCATACATATGAAAATCTTAACTACCGATAAAAACATCTACACTTTTGAATATGGATTAGTAGATGCAACCAATAAACAACGTGGAACCGCAAAAAAAATAAAATAATGTTAGAAATTTTTACATCTGCAGATGCCTGGGTCGCTTTATTAACACTTACATTTTTAGAAATTGTACTCGGTATTGATAATATCATTTTTATTTCGTTGGCATCTAACAAATTGCCTGACGAACAACAGAAAAAGGCAACTAGCATTGGATTATTATTAGCTATGGTTATGCGTGTCGTTTTGCTATTTGGTATTTCATTATTAGTTGCAATGGAAGCACCTTTCTGGCATATTAACCTTCCTTGGATTGAAGCTGGTATTAGTGGTCAGGCATTAATTCTATTTGGCGGTGGAATGTTTCTACTATACAAGAGTGTACATGAGATACACGAAAAAGTGGATGAAAAAGGTGAGGAAGAAAAAGAAATCCAAGCAAAAAGCTCTTCTTCTCTTTCTAATGCAATTGTACAAATTACCTTAATTAATGTTGTATTTTCTTTTGATTCTATCCTTACCGCAGTAGGGATGACAAATGGATTAAGTGATAATCCTAATGATGCTTTAATCATAATGATTATTGCCGTAGTAGTATCTGTTTTAATTATGATGTTGTTTGCAACTCCAGTAGGGCGATTTGTAAACAAACACCCTTCGATTCAAATATTAGGACTTTCATTCTTAATTCTTATTGGATTTATGCTTATTGCTGAAGCTGCACACTTATCTCATCTTCAAATATTTGAAAGTGAAGTAGGTACTATACCAAAAGGATATCTCTATTTTACAATAGCATTCTCATTATTAGTTGAGTTCTTAAATTTTAAACTGCGAAAGAAACAAAAAACAGCCAAACAAAAAGTATAAATTGTAAACAATATGAAGATGCATGGTTTGAACATACTAAAAATAAACTCTAATGTGCAAATCAGGTTTGACAGTTAACATTTTTTAAAACTATTTTATTTTCTTTATAACTATGTCAGATCAACAACATATTTTATATACTTTAAAAGAATATTTTGGGTATGATAGCTTTCGCCCATTACAACAAGATATCATTACCTCTGTTTTTTCAGGAAATGACAATCTTGTTATTATGCCTACAGGTGGTGGTAAATCAATATGTTACCAGTTACCAGCACTATTATTACCAGGGGTGACCCTAGTGATTTCCCCTTTAATTGCTTTGATGAAAGATCAAGTAGATGGTTTACTAGCTAATGGTATCAAAGCTGCTTTTATTAATAGCAGTCAGATAGAAACCGAACAACAGGAGATTTATCAAAAATTATCTGATAAAGAAATCAAATTGCTTTATATCGCACCAGAAAGTTTATCTTTTTTAGATGTGGTATTATCGCAAATAGAAATTAGCTTAATTGCAATAGATGAAGCTCATTGTATTTCTGCCTGGGGTCATGATTTTAGACCAGCATATACACAACTGGGGTATCTCAAAAACAGATTTCCTAAAACTCCAGTTATTGCACTAACTGCAACAGCAGATAAAGCGACACGCCAAGATATTTGTGATCAGTTAAACATTTCGAATGCCAAACAATATCTTGCTTCATTCGATCGTAAAAATCTTAGCCTAGAAGTACGACCAGGAAATAAAAGAATTGAGCAAATCATTGATTTTCTTAAAGATAAACCTAATGATAGTGGTATTATCTACTGTTTGAGTAGAAAGACTACAGAAATGCTGGCAGAAAAATTACAAAATCAAGGGTTTAATGCTGAAGCATACCATGCAGGGATTGATCACCAAAAACGATCTTACGTTCAGGAAGGTTTTATTAATGATGCAGTTCAGATTGTTTGCGCTACCATCGCTTTTGGTATGGGAATCGATAAATCTAATGTACGCTGGGTGATTCATTACAATTTACCAAAAAATATTGAAGGATATTATCAGGAAATTGGTCGTGCAGGACGAGATAGTTTGCCATCTTCTACACTACTCTTTCATAGTTATGCAGATGTAGTACAATTAAAAAAGTTTGCTAACATGTCTGGTAATCAAGAAGTACAATTAGCCAAACTAGATCGTATGAAGCAATATGCAGATTCTTTAAGTTGTAGACGCAAAATTTTACTTAGCTACTTTGGAGAATTAATCGAAGAAGATTGTGGTAATTGTGATGTATGTAAAAACCCTCCTACCTTTATTGATGGAACTATTATTGCTCAAAAAGCATTATCTACAGTAACTCGAATCAAAGAACAAGAATCTATTGGTACTGTAATAGATATATTACGAGGAGCACAAAATGCTGCTGTATATGATAAAAAATATCAAAATATAAAAACATATGGTATTGGTAAAGATATGGCATGGAGAGATTGGCAGCAATATATCATCCAATTAATAAATCAAGGATATCTGGAGATCGCTTTTCATCAAAACAATAAATTAAAACTCACTTCACTTTCACGAAAAGTGCTATTTGAAGGAGAAAAAATAAGCCTTGCACATTTACAAGAATTTGAAAAAATAAAGCAAGTTGTTAATAAAAAACAAGAGAATCTGGGAGCAGCACCTAACCTATTTGAAAAATTACGCCAGTTACGCCTAGAATTAGCTAAAAAAGCTGGTATTCCTGCTTATCAGATTTTTAGTGATGCAACCCTTAAAGAAATGGAAAAATTTCGTCCGATGAGCGATGAAGAATTTATGCAGATTAATGGGGTCGGGCGACAAAAGATGCAAAACTACGGATATCAATTTATTAAAACTATTACTGATTTTTCGGTAAAAAAAACAAAACAAAAATCAAAAAAAAATAGTACAAAAGGAAATACTTATTTAGAAACTTTAACCTTATACCAACAAGGGCTCTCTATAGAAGAAATAGCTATGCAACGCCAACTGGCACAATCCACCATCTTTTCGCATATTATGAAACTATATGAAAATGGTGAGAATATTGATTTAAAAAAAATTGTTAATAAAGAAGATATAGATTCTATAAAACAAGCAAAAAAAAAGCTGGATAATCCTGATACACTAAAACCTTACTTCGATCATTTTGAAGGAACAATAAATTATAATACTATTAGGCTAGCATTAACAGTTTTGAACGAAGAAAGTTCAGAATTATAGTATTCTCCTTTTTCAAATCAACAACCTCGAAGCAAGCTCACAAGGCCTGTTTCCGAAACAATCATTTTGTTTTCAAGGCTAGTCTAGGGGAATTAAACCCTTAAAATATTATTATGAGATGCATCAGCTAACTTTGGTTGGAAGGGGTGATAATAACTTCAAATTTTTCATACCCTGAACTGTAATCAAACCCTGTATAGAGTTTATGAATAGGAACACTTGATGGATAAAATGTGATGGGTTCTATACATATCATATTTCTCACTTCGCTCCATAGCATTATATGTCTAAAGCCTTTTGTTTTTAAATTAATTGTAAGGTTACCATTATTTGTGAGAGATATTTCCTTGCAATCCTCTATTAAAAATGCTGATGCTCCAGCTTGTAACACAGTATCCAAAAAAATATTTTGATCCTTTGTATTTACTACAACATTCTCACTATAAATTTTAAATGCTGGATGAAACCCTAACATCAATGGCATTCCCTTTTCTGATTCTATCATAAAAGCAATTTTTAAACTCTCATTAGATAACTCAAAAGTTTTTATAAATTCAAAATTATATGGCCAACAAAGCCATTGTTGTGTAGATTTATTAGGATATTTATGGTTAAACAACTTAGTATTTGCTATATATTTCTTATGAAAGTGAGCTCTACTCTCTTCAATTGTTATAGGAAGATAGTCCATAACTCTTAAAATCCCATGCTGATCTAATTTTGCTTCTCCATTTGGAGTTTGCACAGAAAATTCATTTTCTTTAGTAGCACCTATAATAGGAAACATTTCGATTTCTGTACTTCCCCACCCTAAATCTCCTTTTTGATGCATTATTTCAATATCATCAACCAGATAACTTACCAATTCGCCTTTATCAATGGTAATGCTCTTTTTTTTATCTTCACTATACAATTTTATCATATCTGGCATATACTAGTCAGTTATTATTTTTTTCTAAACTTTTTCTATCAAAAATCAGAGCATCTTTTGATGTTCTTTTAGCAAGATCTAAATAGATATTCTCGTCATCATAAAATAGTAATATATTCAATGCTGCAATTGATATGCTATCTAGATTTTTTTCTTTTCCTTTTCTATAGTATAGTACAAGGAAGAGCAATATTAGTCAATACTTCTTTCATTATGTTTCACGTTTTGAATTCGACTGAGTTTAATAGTAGTCCAGAACCAGGAACTATATGTTCTAATACAATTTCTTCTGCCTCTGGATCAAGAGTTTGTTTGATAAAATCAAGGTTTATTTTTCCTTTTCCTAAATCTAATAATACCCCCATCATTAAACGAATTTGGTTTCTTTTAAATCCTTCTCCTTTTACTTGTAATAGATAACTCTCTTTTGGAAAAAAACTGGCCGTATACAGCACATTTTTTTTAATTTCACAATGTGTTATTTCTCCTTCCAAAACTGTACTCTTTGAAGGTCTATGACAATACGATCTAAAATTATGTTTTCCTATAAATAGTAAAGCCGCTTCTTTCATCAAATTTATATTAAGCTCTTCTGTAATATTGTACATAAATGGAGCGCAGAAAGGATGAAATTTTTCTCCGAAGGAGAATAAGTATATATATTCTTTAGTCTTAGGGGATTGAATAATATTAAACTGCTCATTAGTTTCTTCAATACCTAAAGCTCTGATATCCTGAGGTAAATTTTGATTAAATAAAGGATAAAAAGCATTAATATCCAAAGGTTTGTGGTCAACAAATAACTCAATATAAGTTTGATTGACAGATACCTTGGCATCTGTTCTTCCTGCTGCCAGAACTTTAAAATCTTTATGTTTCAGAACATAGGCTACTGTTCGTTCTACCATTCGCTGTAATGTATTTACTGTAGGTTGCTTCTGCCAACCATGATATCTAAAACCTAAGTATTGTAACTGAATGATATAATAAAAACGCTTTTGAAACATTGAATATTTGATTAAAAGGTGTTCGTATATAGATGAATTATGTATTTCAACGATAATTGACTGATTTTTAATTCAAAAATTGTGTAGACACCATTCTATTATTTGTTATATTTGGGTAAAGTTAATTAATAATTTAAATCAACTTAGTTATGGTGAAATCAAAATATCAAAGTGTTCTGGATTTAGGGCAAGAATTAAATATCCAGAATGGAGATGTATCTGAAGAAAATGGTACTCTTAAGATAAAAGGTACTGCAAAAACACAGTACGAAAAAAATAAACTTTGGGATAAGATAAAAGAAATCGGAGGAGATTCTCCTTCTGATATTACAGCAGATATAAAAGTTACTGATACCTCTATATATCATAGACATATTGTAAAAAGTGGTGAATCATTAAGTAAAATTGCAAAACACTATTATAATGATCCAATGAAATATAAGGCAATTTTTGATGCAAATACAAATATTCTTAAAAACCCTGACGTTATTCATCCAGATCAGGAACTTGTTATTCCTAATTTATAACA
>CAKMZM010000022.1:27217-30372 GCA_929200365.1 uncultured Flavobacteriaceae bacterium
CTCCCTTGTTTATTTATAATAAGTTGTTTGAATTATATTATATAAGTACTATTATTTTTCAAACTCTTTTAAAGTTTTGATAATAATATCAACACAATCCAATAATTGTTCTTTGTTCATTACTAATGGCGGCGCAAAACGAATAATATTACCATGAGTTGGTTTTGCTAAAAGACCTTTTTCTTTAAGGGCTACACAGATATTCCAGGCAGTATCGCTATCCTCAGAATCGTTGATTACAATTGCATTTAGTAACCCTTTGCCACGAACTAAGTTTGCTATGTTAGACTCTTCAATGTACTTCCCTAATTCTGATCTAAATAATTGACCTAATTCTTCTGCATTTTCGGCTAATTTCTCATCTCTGATTACTTCTAAAGCTGCCACAGCTACTACAGCTGCAATAGGATTACCTCCAAAAGTACTACCATGATTTCCTGGTTTTATTACACTCATTATTGTATCATTAGCCAAAACTCCCGATACAGGATATGCTCCTCCACTTAATGCTTTTCCAAGAATCAAAATATCTGGTTTAACATTTTCATGATCTACCGCTAATAATTTTCCTGTACGAGCTATTCCTGTTTGAACCTCATCTGCAAGAAATAATACATTATGTTTTTCACAAAGTGCTTTGGCTTTAGCCAAAAATCCTTCAGAAGGCACATACACTCCAGCTTCTCCTTGTATAGGTTCTACCAAAAATCCTGCAATATTAGTATTACTTTCTAAAGCTTGTTCTAAAGCAAATAAGTTATCATATTCAATCTTTATAAACCCAGCAGTATATGGTCCAAAACTTTTTCTAGCTACCTCATCATTTGAAAATGAAATGATTGTTGTTGTTCTTCCATGAAAATTATTTTCACACACAATGATCTGTGCTTCATTTTCTGGTATACCTTTCTTCTCATATGCCCATTTCCTACATAGCTTCAATGCTGTTTCTACTGCTTCTGCACCTGTATTCATTGGTAATAGTTTATCAAAACCAAAATACTCAGTCACAAACTTCTCATACTCACCTAATTTATCATTATAAAAGGCTCGCGAGGTTAATGTTAATGTTTGTGCCTGATTAACCATTGCTCCTACTATTTTAGGATGACAATGCCCTTGATTCACTGCAGAATATGCACTTAAAAAATCATAATACTTTTTACCTTCGACATCCCAAACATATACACCTTCTCCTTTGTTCAAAACAACTGGTAATGGGTGATAATTATGAGCTCCGTACTTGTCTTCTAATTCAATTAAATCCTGTGATGACTTTTTCTCTAAGATTGCCATTATTCACGTATTAAAAATAAAACTTTACAATTCCTACTTCGATACAAAGCTCGGGAGAGAAATCATCCTATTGAAGTTGGTTGCAAATTACTAAATATAAGCTTCTTTCTAAAATCTTATTTAGTATATTTTTCTAGCTAGAGAAGACACTAGTAATTCGAGCATTTTAATTTCTGTTAATACTGCATTTTTATTCGTTTGTAACCAAAAAAATAGTTTGGTTTTTAATAATTTTATAGATATAGAAATAATAAATAGGTTCATTTTTTTATTTCTTTTTTCTAAGATATATCAAATATTTAATACCTATATGCTTTCTATTCTTATTTTTGCGCTATGGCAAGGAAAAACAGAAGACAAATCTTTGAGAATATCGAAGTTATTGATGCAGGTGCAAAAGGGAAAAGTATTGCTAAGGCTCCTGATGGAAAGGTGATTTTTATCAACAATGCCGTTCCTGGAGATATAGTAGATATCCAAACTACCAAAAAGCGTAAAGCCTTTTACGAAGGTTCTGCCACTACTTTTCATAAACTATCAGACAAACGTGTTGAGCCCACCTGTGATCATTTTGGAACTTGTGGAGGCTGTAAATGGCAATTTATGCAGTATGAGCATCAACTTGCTTATAAGCAGCAAGAGGTTGTAAATAACCTAACTCGATTAGGTAAAATCGAACTACCAAAAGTAAGTTCAATACTTGGTTCTGAAGATCAATTTTTCTATAGGAATAAAATGGAATTTTCATTTAGCGATAGCAGATGGCTAACTCTTGACGAGATTAGAAGTGATTCTGAAATTCAAAATAGAAATGCATTGGGGTTTCATATTCCAGGAATGTGGGATAAAATTCTGGATATCAACAAATGCCATCTACAGGAAGATCCGAGTAATGATATTAGAAATAAAGTAAAAACTTTTGCCACAAAAAATAACCTTCCATTTTATAATGCGAGGAATAAGCATGGTTTCCTACGTACATTAATGATTAGAATCGCATCTACTACAGAAATTATGGTGCTGTTTCAATTTTTTCATGAAGATATAGAAAAAAGAACCTTATTGTTAGATTATATGGTTTCAGAATTCCCAGAAATTACTTCTCTTCAATATACGATTAATCCTAAAGGTAATGACACCATCTATGATCAAGAGATTATTTGTTATAAAGGAAAAGATTACATTGAAGAAGAAATGGAAGGGTTACGGTTTAGAATTAATGCCAAGTCTTTTTATCAAACAAATTCTAAACAAGCTTACGAATTATATAAAGTAACTCGGGATTTTGCTAATCTTACTGGAAAAGAGTTAGTATATGATTTATATACAGGAACTGGAACTATTGCACAATTTATTGCAAAAAAAGCGAAAAAAGTAATTGGCGTAGAAGCTGTTCCCGAAGCTATAGAAGATGCAAAAGAAAATGCAAAACGTAATGGTATTAACAATGTAGAGTTCTATGTTGGAGATATGAAAAAAGTATTTACCAAAGATTTTATTTCCCAACATGGGCAACCCGAAGTGGTAATTACAGACCCCCCGAGAGATGGAATGCACAAAGATGTTGTAGGGCAATTGTTAAACATTTCTCCTCAAAAAATAGTGTATGTAAGCTGTAATAGTGCAACACAAGCACGTGATCTTTCTTTATTAGACGAAATGTATAAGGTTACTAAAGTGCAACCAGTGGATATGTTCCCACAAACCTATCACGTTGAAAATGTTGTACTGCTTGAAAAAAGGTAAGCATATCATAACTTTTAAGGAGCTAAAATGTGTAAACCTGTCTTATAAACATAAAAATAATTCGCTTCTAGAAAATTATCTGTTGCCTATTTTAGTAAAATATTTGCATTTAT
>CAKMZM010000023.1 GCA_929200365.1 uncultured Flavobacteriaceae bacterium
CAGATCTTCGTTAGAAAAATTTTCGTTTGTTGGATCAAGGTTTTCGTTCATTTATCCCTTTTAGATGCTAAGGTAATAAACTTTTACCTCTTTAAAATGATTTATAAAAATAACATTCCAAAGAGGATACACCTCTTTGGAATGCAGAAAAACCAATGACCTGGTTTTTTAATAACGAGCGTAAGCAATGAAGTATTCTACATAATCGGTCTCCCATGTATCCCCGGCACCACAATGATTAGACACTCTGGCTGATATATGATTAATTTTATGAGAAGGGATTTTGTTTACTATTTCATTTATTCCTTGTTGTAATTGAGGGGCAACAGTAGTTAAGTCTATCATCTGTTTTCCCAAAATATTATGAACATAATATTTATAAGACATTTTAATTATAAGTTCCCCCTCTGTACTAGAACCTTTAGTATATTTCAGGCAACCTGGTTTCACTATAAACCGAGAGATTCTTTTAGCAGCCTGATCTCCGCATCTTGCCCAACCCATATAACAATCATCAGCAGAACCTGTCTTGTTTATTCTCTCTGTTTGTTTTATTTCTTCTGTTATCCTTTTTTCTATTTCTGGATCATCAGAGACATCTTCTACAGATAGTACTCCATTCATTGTTCTTAGATTTTCTATTATTGATTCTTTTATGTTATCATTTTCAATTTCTTCTTTCTGACAACTTGCTGCAAAAATTAATGCAATTGAAAAAACTCCTAATTTTAAAAAAAAATTCATCTTTTGTATGTATATTTTAGATTAATAATGATCCCTAATTACTATAAATTCTGGCTCTGGAACAATGTTTTTTTGAATATTGTGATGAAATTGTATATATCTGTGACATAATAAATTATACTAGTGATGAGATCACATAATAGTGTGATGAAAAAAATTAAAAAAGTAGGCTCTGGTTTATAACAACATTGATTAGTTTTATCAAAACTCAGTATATCCCATCCCCAGCCCTTCCCAAAAGGAAGTATTTAGGATGGGATAAATATTTTGAAATCAACCAAACACATATTTTTGTAACTATCAACGCTATCATAAACCAGAACCAAAAAGTATGATGTCTAAAAGAAGATGAACACATTTTGATTGATAAATGCAGCTATTTTTATTACTCTTTCCTATTTATTTTTCTATCCTCATGCTAGCTTATCATCAAGTTTTTAATCAAAATATGCTACTCAACAATCGAGTTTGTTTGTATGTTATCTAATAGTTATTAAGGTAATGTAGGTTAAGAATTGTCTCCTAGGCAAAGTCGCCAGAGAATTTATTGATTAAAATGATTCAAATATTCACCCAAAAAGAACAAGCCTTTTCATTTTTTATGAAAAGGCTTGTCATATTAAATATACATATTATATTAATGATGCATTTCTTCTTCTCCTTCTTGTAATGGAGTAACTTGAGAGACAAAATCCTGCCCTGCAATTACATATTCCCCATTTTCATTTGTCTTACTATAATCATAAGGCCATCTGTGTACATGAGGGATTGCTCCTGGCCAGTTACCATGCATATGTTCTACTGGTGTAGTCCATTCTAAAGTATTAGATTTCCATGGATTCTGAACTGCCTTCTTTCCGTAGAAAATAGAACTGATAAAATTATATAAGAATACTAACTGTCCTGCAGCTGCAAAAATAGCAAAAGCTGTAATCAATACATTTGTATCTGTTAAATCATCAAAATATGGGAAATTAGAATTTGTATAATAACGTCTTGGCAATCCTGCCATTCCTACAAAGTGCATTGGAAAGAATACTCCATATGCCCCTATAGCGGTAATCCAAAAATGCACATACCCTAAATTCTTATTCATCATCTTACCATACATTTTAGGGAACCAATGGTATACTCCTGCGAATAATCCATATAGTGCAGAAATACCCATCACCAAGTGAAAATGCGCTACTACAAAATACGTATCATGAACGTTAATATCTAATGTACTATCCCCAAGAATAATCCCAGTAAGACCTCCTGTAATAAATGTAGATACTAATCCTATTGAAAATAACATAGCGGGATTAAACTGTAGGTTACCTTTCCACAGAGTAGTAATATAATTAAATGCTTTTACTGCTGAAGGGATAGCAATCAATAAGGTTGTGAATGTAAATACAGAACCTAAGAAAGGATTCATACCAGATACAAACATATGGTGACCCCAAACAATTGTAGATAAGAATGCAATTGCTAAAATAGAAGCAACCATCGCACGATATCCAAATATAGGTTTACGGGCATTTGTAGCTATAATCTCTGAGGTAATACCTAAAGCAGGTAGTAATACAATATATACCTCTGGATGTCCTAAGAACCAGAATAAATGTTCAAAAAGAACTGGCGAACCACCTTGGTTATGTAATACTTCTCCTTGAATATAAATATCACTTAGATAGAAAGAAGTACCAAAACTTCTATCCATAATTAACAATAATGCTGCTGATAATAATACTGGAAACGAAACAACCCCTATGATAGCTGTTACAAAGAATGCCCAAATTGTTAAAGGCAAACGAGTCATTGACATTCCTTTGGTTCGTAAGTTGATTACAGTTACTACATAGTTCAAAGAACCAAGTAAAGAAGAGGCAATAAATATTGCCATAGAGACTAACCATAATGTCATCCCTGTTCCTGAGCCTCCTATAGCTTGTGGTAATGCACTTAGCGGAGGGTAGATTGTCCATCCTGCCGATGCTGGTCCTGCTTCTGCAAATAATGACAATACCATGATAACACTACTTAAAAAGAATAACCAGTATGATATCATATTTAAGAAGCCAGAAGCCATATCACGAGCTCCAATTTGTAATGGAATAAGAAGGTTACTAAATGTACCACTCAATCCTGCAGTCAATACAAAAAATACCATTATAGTACCGTGTATTGTTACCAAAGCTAGGTATATTCCTGGATCCATAACTCCATCCTCACCAAATTTACCTAATAAAATTTCATAAATAGTAAACTGATGGTCTGGCCATGCCAATTGCATTCTAAACAATAAAGACATTGCAATACCGATAATACCCATAATCAAACCAGTAATTAAGTACTGCTTAGAGATCATTTTGTGATCCTGACTGAAAATATATTTGGTAATAAATGTCTCTTTATGATGTCCGTGATCGTCGTGATCGTGATCGTGGTTATCTCCTTGATTTACTGACATAACGCTATTTCTTTTTAATATAATATATTAATTTTCTTCTTTCTTAGTTGCTTGCTTGGGCTGATAATTGCTCTCCAAAGGTAGGTTGTGTTTTTAACCATGCCTTATAATCTTCTTCAGATTCTACTATAATCTTCATTTGCATATTATAATGTGATACTCCACATATCTTATTACATAACAAATAGTATTCGAATGTATATTCTTCTAAAGCTTCATCTCCTGCAGCTACCAGTTTTTTACTTTTTTCTTTTCTAATCTTATTAATTGTGGCTACTTTTTCAACCATAAACTCACTGTTTCTCATTTCTTCAGAAGTAACCGTTGGTGTATAAGCAAATTCTGTTATCATACCTGGTACAACATTCATCTGTGCTCTAAAAAATGGCATATAGGCAGAATGCAATACATCTTGTGAACGCATTTTAAAAATAACTTTTCTATTTACAGGTAAATGTAATTCGTTAGTAATTTTATCATCCTTTCCATAAGTATCAGAAACATCTAGACCCAAGGTGTTAATTCCTTCAATAAAACGAACATTAGCTTTACCTAATTCATTATCCTCCCCAGAATATCGAGCACGCCAATCGAATTGATAAGCATACAACTCAACAATTAATGGATCGCCATCTTCTTCATCAATATTCATGATATCGGTCCATGTAAACAATCCATATATAATTAACCCTGCAAGTACAATAACTGGTATAATAGTCCAGATGAATTCTAATTTATCATTATCCGCAAAGAATAATGCTTTATTTTCTTTTTTACCTCGATACTTATATGAAAAGAAATGTAACAGTCCTTGTGTAAGAATCTGTACAATCATAATCAATACCATCGAAATAAACATTAATCTATCATAATCCACACCATGCTCAGAAGCTGATTCTGGAAGGAAATATGAGTCATATTGCACAAAACAATATATGGTAAGCAGGTAAATAAATATTACAAATGCAAGCATAAGTTTACCTTGCAAATTATTGTCTTTGTCGTTTGCTACTTGAGAATTATCTGTTTTAGCTTGAGACAACTTCAATATCTTTGACATTTGCCACAACGTGATTCCAAAAAGTGCTATAACTACTATGGTTAAGAATACAGTCATTTTTATCTATCTTCTTTTTTTTACAATTCAAATTTTAATAATGGAAATGTTTACTTTCCTCTATATAAGGGTTTCCTTTAGGTAATAATGGGGCTTTTGTTAATGCTCTAAACACTACGAATAAAAATAGTCCTAAAAACAATGACACAGCACTTATTTCACTAATACCTATAAACCATGATTCGCCAACTGTTGCAGGCATTATCATGTTATAAACATCAATATAGTGACCACAAAGAATAACAATACCTGCCATTACAACAAACCAGTTTACTCGTTTAAAATCACTATTCATTAATACCAATATTGGGAAAATAAAGTTCATTACTAACATTCCAAAAAATGGAAGTTTATAATCTTCAATACGAGTAATAAAATAAGTTACCTCTTCTGGTATATTAGAATACCATATCAACATAAACTGAGAGAACCAAAGGTATGTCCAAAAGATACTAATACCAAACATAAACTTAGCTAGGTCATGAATATGACTATTATTTACAAATTCTAAATATCCTTTAGATTTTAAGTAAATACTTATTAAAGCGATTGTTGTAATACCAGAAACAAATAAACTTGCAAATACATACCACCCAAATAAGGTACTGAACCAGTGCGGATCAAAACTCATAATCCAATCCCAAGATGCCATAGATTCTGTATAGATAAAAAATACTAAGAATGCTGCAGATATCTTAAAACTCTTTTTGTACCATTTATTCCCTTCAGAATCTTCATCCTGTTTTCTCGAATATTTAACAGCGAAATGACGATATAGCAACCACCCTCCTAAAAAGATAGCCGCTCTGATAATGAATCCCCAACCATTTAACCAGCTAGATTTTCCTTGAATTAATGCATCATGAGCAACAACTTCTGGATCTGCCCATACAAACAGGTGGTTAACATGAAACCCTGATAATGCTAAAATTACAAAAAGGATAATTCCTCCTGGTACCAAATATGCTGTTATCGCTTCCATTACTCTGAAAAGTACTGGAGACCATCCTGATTGTGATGCAAATTGTATTGCATAAAATGCTAATACTCCTAATGCTATCATAAAAAAGAAAAATGCTGCTACATATAATGAAGCCCAGGGCTTATTTTGTAGTTGATGTAATACATGTTCATAGTGTGTATCTCCTCCATGAGCATCTTCTTCTCCGTGTCCTTGGTTACCATGACCACTCTCTGCTACTTGTGATTCGCCATGACCACCTCCATGAGCGTCGTGCGCTGCCATCATTTCTTTTACCTCTTCTACAGACCCAGGTCTTTGTCCAAACCCAACAATAAGACCTATAAGACCTACAACCATAAGGATGACAGAAAATAATCTTAATCTATTTGATAGCGTATACATATCTTTATAATATCGTTATTCTTAACTTTTTTTATAGTGCACTAGTGTGCGTTATTCTGTTCTTCTGTCAATTCATGCCCCTTTTCTACTGGTGCATGATCCTCTTTTATTACTACTCCTTTAGTCATAGCAGGATCAATATCCAAACGATGAACATTACCTTCAAGATCAGCCTTTAGTTTTTCTACATATTGAACAATCTGCCAACGTTCATGTTCATTGGTTTGCGAAGCATACGATCCCATAGAGTTGATTCCGTAATACATTACATGATAAATACTTCCTTCTGTAATTGCTCTACCAATATCATTATAACTGGGAACTCCCAAAATCTTTTCTCTTTTTACTAAAGGTCCTTTTCCATCGCCTTTTGCACCATGACAAATGGCGCAATAGATATCATACAATGCTTTTCCGGCATCTTCATTTTCTTTTGTATATCGGATTGGGTTTTTTAAAGTATCCTTAGCAAGTAAATAGCCTTCTTGTGAGTTTTCAAAATCATATGGCATCCATCCTCTTGGTATTGAACCTTCGGCAGGTAACATGGCTTCCTGTCCGCCAGGAAAAATACCATATTCTCCATAAGTTTCATAACTTAACGGTTCATACATATTAGGCATAAATTGATAATTAGGTTTTGAATCTTTTTTACAAGAAACAACGCAAATCATCACTACTGCCGCTATTAATATTTTTATAGTATTCTTCATTATTACTAATGGTTATCTTCTTCCTTATCTATTACTTTAATTTCTACTGCTCCAGTATCACCCAAAAAGCTAGCGAGTTGATCAACATCGTGATTTCCTGCATCTACTTCCATTAAGAAATGATCATCTGTAGTTCTTACATCTGGATTTTCTGCTTCTTTGAATGGCCATAACTTACTTCTCATATAAAAAGTGATCACCATTAAATGGGCTGCAAAAAACACGGTAAGCTCGAACATAATCGGGACAAAGGATGGCATGTTTTCGATATAGCTAAAACTAGGTTTACCTCCTATGTCTTGAGGCCAATCTTCGATCATGATATAATTCATCATCAAAATTGCCACCGTAAGCCCAACACAACCATACATAAAAGATGTAATTGCTAATCGGGTATGAGGTAATCCCATTGCTTTATCTAGTCCATGAACCGGAAAAGGGGTGTATACCTCTTCGATATGATAATGCTCTGCACGAACTTTCTTGACAGCATCCATTAGGATGTCGTCGTCTATATATAATGCATGTATAACTTTTGATGCCATACTTCTAGTTATTTTTAAGTTTTTCTGCCTGACCAGCCCAATCATCGCGTTGTGCTCTACCAGGGAAAGATCCAGTAATATTATCTAATAAATCGTACTCAGTTTTAGACATTTTGCTTACCTGATCAAAAGTAAATATTCCGATCTCATTAAGTTTCTTTTCCATTACTGGTCCGATACCATTAACTCTTTTAAGGTCATCAGCAGTTTGTGTCGATGAATCAAATGTCCCTAAGTTACCCAATAGGTTATTGATATCTTCCTCACTTGCTTCTACTTTGGTTTCAGCCTTTTTTTTTGCGGATTTTTCTTTCACCACTTTTGCTTTACCTTGAGGTAACTCATCTCTGTGATCTTTACCAGCTTCTCTTAGTTTTTTATATTTTTCTCCAGAAGATTTCAGAATTGATTTTACTTCTGCCTGTGCTATTACAGGGAATGTACGAGAGTATAATAAGAATAAGACAAAGAAGAATCCAATTGTTCCTATAAATATTCCTATATCTACAAAGGTAGGAGAGAACATGGTCCATGATGATGGTAAATAATCTCTATGAAGTGAGGTTACAATGATCACAAAACGTTCAAACCACATTCCTATGTTTACTACAATAGAGATAAAGAAAGAGAACATTATACTTCTTCTTAATTTTGGAAACCACATAAACTGTGGTGAGAATACATTACATGTCATCATTGCCCAATATGCCCACCAATACGGCCCTGTTGCTCTGTTAAGGAATGCATATTGTTCGTATTCAACTCCAGAATACCATGCTACAAACAGCTCTGTTATATAGGCAACACCTACAATAGAACCCGTAATCATGATAACAATATTCATCAATTCTATATGTAATATGGTGATATAGTTTTCTAGGTTTGATACTTTTCTCATGATAATAAGAAGCGTATTCACCATAGCAAATCCAGAAAAAACTGCTCCAGCCACAAAATATGGTGGAAATATCGTGGTATGCCATCCCGGGATTACCGAAGTAGCAAAATCAAATGATACAATGGTATGTACAGAAAGTACTAATGGTGTAGCTAAACCTGCAAGTACCAAAGATACTTCTTCAAAACGTTGCCAGTCTTTTGCTCTTCCGCTCCACCCAAAAGATAGAAGGCTGTATATTTTTTTTGTAAATGGGGTTATAGCTCGATCTCTAATCATTGCAAAATCAGGTAGCAATCCAGTCCACCAGAATACTAGTGATACAGAAAGGTACGTAGAGATTGCAAATACATCCCAAAGTAATGGAGAGTTAAAGTTTACCCATAGTGATCCAAATTGGTTTGGTATTGGTAATACCCAATATGCCAACCAAGGACGTCCCATGTGGATAATCGGGAATAATCCTGCTTGAATAACCGCAAAAATGGTCATTGCTTCTGCAGAACGGTTAATTGCCATTCTCCATTTCTGACGGAATAGTAATAGTACTGCAGAAATCAAGGTTCCGGCGTGACCTATACCTACCCACCAAACAAAGTTGGTGATATCCCAGGCCCATCCTACTGTTTTGTTTAATCCCCAGGTTCCTATTCCTGTAGATATTGTGTAAATAATACACCCTATCCCCCAAAGGAAAGCAATAAGTGAAATAGAAAAGACAATCCACCAAGATTTATTTGCTTTTCCTTCTACTGCTGCTACAACATCCAAAGTTACATCATGGTATGTTTTATCACCAGTTACTAAAGGTTTTCTTATAGGTGCTTCGTAATGAGACATAATCCTTTATAATTGAATTGATTCTTTAATTAGTTAATTAAGCTTCTGTAGTGTTTCTTACTTTTGTTTGATACACAACATTAGGTTTTGTTCCTACATGTTCTAATAAATGATAGGCTCTGTCATCTTTTATTAATTCTGAAATTATACTTCCTTCTTCATTAACATCTCCAAAACGCATTGCTCCCGATGAACAAGCAGCAGAGCAAGCACATGCATCATTAAATTCGCCTGCAGCTACTAATCTTCCTTCTCGTTTAGCTTTTAATATAATAGCTTGTGTTGATTGAATACAGAAAGAGCATTTTTCCATAACCCCTCTAGAACGTACAGTAACATCAGGATTAAGTACCATTCTACCTAAATCATTATTCATGTGATAATCAAACTCGTCATTATTGTTATATAAGAACCAGTTAAATCTACGTACTTTATATGGACAGTTATTAGCACAGTATCGTGTACCAACGCAACGGTTATATGCCATATGGTTTTGCCCTTGTCTACCATGTGATGTAGCTGCAACAGGACACACAGTTTCACATGGGGCATGGTTACAGTGCTGGCACATTACAGGTTGAAATACTACCTGAGGATTATCTGATGGATTTTCCATCTCACCAAACTCAGATAAAGAGCTTCCTAAACCAGCAATATTATCTTTCTTTTCATTATCACCTTCAAAACTATCTTGCGAAGAATAATATCTATCAATACGCAGCCAATGCATATCTCTAGATCTACGTACTTCTGATTTACCAACTACAGGAACATTATTCTCTGCATGACAAGCAATAACACAAGCACCACACCCTGTACAGGCATTTAAATCTATAGAAAGATTAAAATGATGCCCTACAGAACGATCAAATTCATCCCAAAGATCAACTTCTGGAGAAGTAACTTCATATTCTATATGATTTTTACTCACTTCAGGAATTGCATTCCATTCGTGCTTATCTTTTGTATTAAATATTTCAAGTGTCGTTTCTTTTACAATATCACCACGACCCATTAATGTATTATGTAATTGTACACAAGCAAACTCATGCACTCCTTCTACAGCCGTAATTGAAACGTTTTGTACGGCATTAAGATTTTGATATAAAGGATAGGCATTTACTCCTACTATCATATCTTCTTTAATCCCTTTTGATTTACCATACCCTAAAGCTAACCCTACAGAACCTTTGGCTTGTCCTGGTTGAATAATTACCGGAACTTTTATTGGTTCACCTCCCTGAACTGAAATATTCGCATAACTCCCGTTTAAGGCTCCATTGGCAACATTTTCATTGGTTAATCCTAACTCTGCAGCATCTGATCGAGAAACTGTTAAGTAATTATCCCAAGATGCTCTGGTAATAGGATCAGGCATTTCTTGTAGCCATGGGTTATTAGCTTGTTGACCGTCTCCTAATGCTATTTTTGTATATAATGTAAGTTCTATTCCACTTGATTTTGCAACAGAAAGTCTTCTCGATGCAGCACCAACATCTGGTCCTGCTGAAGCTGGATTTGGTACTTGAGCTTCTTCTATATCAGCCACATCTCCTTCTGGTGCTTCAAGTGCATCTACTAATTCTTGTTTTGGAAGTGTTGGTTTTACCAATACCCCATCATGTAGTGCTTGATTCCAGGAAGTACCTCCAAGAATACCCGTCCATGCACTTTTTATATACTCATGATAGGTAGCTGTATTAGCAGTCCATTTTAATAACGTTTCTTGAAACTGTCTTGTATCAAACAATGGTCTGATCGTTGGTTGCATTAAACTATAGCTACCTTTTTTCAGCTCAATATCTCCCCAGGATTCTAAATAGTGAGGGGTTGTTGCAACATAATTACATAGCTCAGCCGTAGCGTCATTATGCATACTAAATGCTACCGATATGTCTACTTTTTCAAGACCACTTTTAAACTCATTTGCATTTGGTAATGAATATACTGGATTAACACCAGCGACTAATAAACCACCAACGCGTCCTGCATTCATATCTTTTACCAATTGAGCAACTGCCTTGGCATCTCCCTGGCGTATAGTGCGCGGAGTATTTTTATTAAAGGCTTTACTTTGTATTACTTTATTAATTTCTAAAACTACCAATTGTGCATCAACATCCTGAATTCCTGTAACTACTAAAGCATTGCTTCCTGCTTTTTGAATCTCCTTAGCAGCTTTAACCACTTCTGCATCAAGCTTAGAGTCCAAAGCTCCTTTAGAACCAAATCCTGTTACGTATTTATATAGTGCAGCAAGTACTTGTTTCTGTTCTGATGGAGTAACTTGTATTCTTCTATCTGCATTTGCCCCTGTTAAAGACATATTTGCTTCAAACTGAATATGCTTAGACATCTTTCCGTTTTTAGGAATGCGTCCTTTTGCATATGCACCATCATAACCTCCTCCTTGCCAATCTCCTAAAAAGTCTGCTGCAATACTTACTACTGTATTCGCTTTAGAAAAATCATAATCTGCGAGTGCTCTTTCACCATACATTATTTGATATGCATCTAAAGCTTCACTATTAGAAATAGCATCATATACTACGTGTTTAACGTTTTGGTATTTTGCTTTGAATTCTGAAATTAATTTTGATGTAGACGGGCTGGCAAATGTTTGGGTTAACAAAACAATTTGTTTACCTCCAAGGCTATTTAACTTTGCACTTACTTCTTTATCTAAGACATCCCAATCAACATTTTCGTTACCTTTTCTAGGTCCTTGAAGACGAGAACTATCATACAATGATAATACTGAAGCATGTACTCTCGCATTAGCATCGCAATTAGATTTAGCCAGATTGTTATTTTCTACTTTTATAGGTCGACCTTCTCTGGTTTTAATTAAAACACTTGCAAAATCATACCCATCTGCAATTGTAGTTGCATAATAGTTAGCAACACCAGGTACTATTCTATCTGGTTGAACTACATAAGGTATTGATTTTTTAACAGGACCTTCGCATGCTGCTAATGAAGCTGCTGCTGTACTAAAACCTACATATTTAAGAAAATCACGACGAGAGGTCGATGAATTCTCTAATGATGATTTATCACCTAAAAACTCATCCGTAGGAATTTCCTTAACGAATTCATTTTGTTGTAGCGTCTCAACAATAGAGCTATTTTCGTTTAGCTCTTCAACACTTTTCCAGTATTTCTTGTTTGATGACATATATAATTGATATTAGCTTCTTACTATTCTTTTGTTTCCGAAAAACAATTGTTTTATTTTTAATAATGACATTTACCGCATTCCAGACCACCCATTTGAGCAGCTGTTAATTGATCAACACCATATTTTTTAGAAAGTTCTTTATGAATTTTCTCATAATACTTATTATCAGCAATTTTTACATTGGTCTCTCTATGACAATTAACACACCACCCCATTGTAAGTGGAGCATGCTGATACATAATTTCCATTTCCTCTACTGGACCATGACATGTCTGGCACTCTACTCCTGCAACACTTACGTGCTGAGAGTGATTAAAGTATGCAAAATCAGGAAGGTTATGAATACGAACCCATTTTACAGGCTGAGTATCACCAGTATATGACTGTGTATTAGTATCCCAACCTACTGCTTTGTATAATTTTTGAATCTCACCATCATAGAATTCTTTAGAGTATTCTTCTGTTGCTGTAGCATCAGCCACTTCACTAATAGACTTATGGCAGTTCATACAAACATTAAGAGAAGGAATTCCCGACGTCTTACTAACTCTGGCAGAAGAGTGACAATATTTACATTCTATCTTATTATCACCTGCATGAATTTTATGTGAATAGTGTATTGGTTGAACAGGTTGATATCCTTGGTCAACTCCTACCTGCATAAAATATCCATACACAAAATAACCGCTGATTAGCAACAAGAAAATGGCCGTAACCATAACCAAAAATTGGTTTTGAATAAATGCTTTCCAGATTGGTGTTTTTGATCCTGTTTCTGGCAACTCTATATCATTAGCTTCTGCAAAATTTCTTAGTGTTTTATTTACAAGGAATAAAGCTACAACCAACATTAAAAATACGAGTACCAATATTATTAAAAGTACATTAGTAGAAACGCCTGCTTCTACAGTCTCAGTTTTCTTTCCTAGTGGTGGTGATGGTGGATCGGCCTTAGGCACCATAACATAGGCTATGATATTATCAATATCTGCATTGGATAACTGCGGAAAAGCATTCATCGCAGTTTTGTTATACTCCTCATAAACAGCAACAGCTTGTGCATCACCAGAGGCTATCATTGCCGCGCTATTTTTTACCCATGAATATAACCATGCTCTGTCATACTTATCAGCAACTCCAAAAAGAGCAGGGCCAACTGCTTTTTTATAACGCTTATGACAAGCTGCACAAAGTGATTTAAACAACTCTTCTCCCTTAGCCACATCTCCTCCAGACGCAGTTTCAGTTACAGCAGCATTATCAACAGCCGCTTCATCCTGTGCAAAGACAGGGTTAAAAAAAGTAAATAAAAAAACAGTTCCTAGAATTAGGATTTTAGAGGCTGAATTTCGGTGTTTCACCTGTTTCATATTATCAAGTAGAATTATCGTCTTAATTTTGGTATGGTTTTTTCATCGATCTCTTTAAAAAAAGATATAAAACCAGCACTTTTAATTCGACGACAAAAGTAGTATAATTAGTCGATTTTGAAAATGTTAGAGAACCGTTAACTATTAATTTATAACAATTCTAAATAATATTTTTTAATGATTTTGAGTTATTATACTTTACCTTTGCGTCAAATTAATTTGTAATGAGAATGTTAAACACCGTAAACCATATTTTCCTGTTTGGTTTTTACCTTATAATTACCAGCACTTTAATCGCTCAGGATACCACAAATACCACTCCTGAAACTTTAAATCAACTCAATTTTGTACCTGTAAATATATTACCGCAACCTGAAGCGTCTGTAACTATTAATCAAGATCCACGAATAAAGAGACTTCTTGATATTAAATCAAAAATGGAAAAAGATGGAGAATTTAGTGATCGTTATAAGATTCAGCTATATTATGGTAATTTAAATAAGGCAAATGAAATCATCAAAGCATCAAGAGATGCTTTTCCGAAATGGACTTCATCGATCCAATGGGAAACGCCTAATTACAAAGTATGGCTAGGGAACTATCGCACGAGACTTGAAGCAGATAGAGCATTAAAAGAAGTGCATAGTAAATTTCCTAATGCATTTATATTTAAACCTGAAAAAAACTAACTTCATATTATGGTAAAAAAGGCAACTTTTTTGGCTTAATATCACTACTCATGAGTTTCATAAAAAAACAAAACCCGATGGTTTTCCCATCGGGTTTATTATTTACTATAGTTTGTATTATAACTTCTTCTTTACTGCTACTTCCTGATATGCTTCAACGATATCACCTTCTTTAATATCATTATAGTTCTTAATTTGCAAACCACAATCATATCCTTTTGCCACTTCTTTTACGTCATCTTTAAATCTTTTTAAAGAGGCAAATTCACCAGTATACACTACAACACCTTCTCGAATCAAACGTACACCAGAATTTCGGAAAATCTTACCCGTTAGCACCATACATCCAGCAATTGTACCAACTTTAGAAATCTTAAATGTTTCTCTAATTTCTGCGGTTCCTGTAACTTCTTCTTTCATTACCGGAGAAAGCATTCCTTCCATTGCATCTTTAAGATCATTGATAGCATCATAAATAATCGAATATGTTCTAATATCAATTTCTTCTTTATCGGCAACCTGTCTGGCATTACCTGCTGGTCTTACATTAAACCCGATGATAATAGCATCAGATGCAGATGCAAGTAACACATCACTTTCTGTAATTGCTCCTACGGCTTTATGAATGATATTTACGTGAATCTCTTCTGTTGATAATTTCTGGAATGAATCTGTTAATGCTTCTACAGAACCGTCTACATCTCCTTTAAGTATAATATTAAGTTCTTTAAAGTCTCCTAAGGCGATTCGACGTCCGATTTCATCTAATGTAATATGTCGTTGTGTACGTACAGATTGCTCTCTATGTAATTGTGCTCGTTTTGAAGCAATATCCTTGGCTTCTCGCTCATCTTCTAACACACTAAACTTATCCCCTGCTTGTGGTGCGCCATCTAATCCAAGGATTGAAACTGGAGTAGAGGGTCCTGCTACTTTTACTGCATTCCCCCGTTCATCCTGCATTGCCTTAATTTTACCACTATTTTTACCTGCAAGAACATAATCTCCTATATTAAGTGTACCTGTTTGTACTAAAATAGTAGACACATAACCGCGTCCTTTATCTAAAAATGCTTCGACAACTGTACCCGATGCAAGTCGATTTGGATTTGCTTTAAGCTCTAATATCTCTGCTTCAAGAAGTACTTTTTCGAGTAGTTCTTTAACTCCTAACCCAGTTTTAGCAGAAATATCATGGGATTGGATTTTCCCTCCCCAATCTTCTACTAATAAATTCATAGAAGCTAGTTTTTCTTTTATCTTTTCAGGATTTGCTTCTGGTCTATCTACTTTATTAATTGCAAATACAATAGGCACTCCTGCTGCCTGAGCATGACTAATTGCTTCTTTGGTTTGTGGCATCACATCATCATCTGCTGCAATTACAATTATAGCCAAGTCTGTTACTTGGGCTCCACGCGCACGCATTGCGGTAAATGCTTCGTGACCTGGAGTATCTAAAAATGCTATTTTTTGTCCATTTTCTAACTGCACTCCGTAGGCTCCAATATGTTGGGTAATCCCACCACTCTCGCCAGCTATTACATTTTCTTTTCGAATGTAATCAAGTAAAGATGTTTTACCATGATCAACATGTCCCATTACAGTTACAATAGGAGCTCTTTCTGTTAAATCCTCTGGATCGTCTATAATTTCTTCTATAGATTCTTCTATATCTGTAGTTACAAAATTGACTTCATAACCAAACTCATCTGCTACAATAGAAAGTGTCTCTGCATCTAAACGCTGGTTCATCGTTACCATTATACCAAGTGACATACATGCCGAAATAATATCGGTAGTTGGTATATTCATCATTGTAGCGACCTCTGAAGCTGTAACAAATTCTGTTACTTTAAGTACTTTACTTTCTTGTTCTTGTTGTGCTACATCATCTTCTGCTTTTTGACGGTGCTGATCTCTTTTATCTCTACGATACTTGGCTGCTTTTGATTTATTAGATTTCCCTTGTAATTTTTCGAGGGTTTCTCGTATTTGTTTTTGTACTTCTTCTTCACTTGGCTCTTCTTTTACAACAGCAGGTTTTTTAGCTTTTGCTGAGCCACGCCCTCGATTACCACCACCTCGATTGCCGCCACCAGACTGACCTCCTGGTCTACCGCCACCAGATCCTTGAGTACCGCCACCTTCTTTACTAATTCTTCGACGGCGTTTTTTTGCGGCATCTCCTGAGCTTGAGGATTTCTTATCTGATTTTTCTTCTTTCTTTTTAGCTGGTTTCTTAAATTGAGCTAAATCAATTTTTTGGCCTGTAAAATTAGGACCGTCTAATTTTTTATACTGAGTTTTAACTTTTTCTGGTTCTACAGAAATCTCAGTTTCTACTTCTGGCACTGAAGTTTTAGGCTCCTCTTTACTCACAACGGGCTCTACAGGTTTTTCTTCTTTTATTTCTTTTGGTGCCTGTCGTGTTATTTTTATTCCTTTTTTAGGAGGTCTATTCGAAATTATTTCTGGAGTTGTCGAGATTTGAGCTTCTTTCTTTTCTTTTACAACTTCTTTTTCAGGGGTATCAACTTCCTTTTTGTTCGGTATTACAACATCTTCTTTTTTACCTTCTAATTCAATCTTACCAACTTGCTTTGGTCCGCTTAATTGAGCTTTAGCTTTTACAACTTCTCGGGCTTCTACACGCTTACGTTTTTCTTCCAGCTCATGTTCGATCTGCACTCGCAACGCTTCTTTTTCTTTCTTCTTTTCTTCTCCAACTTCTTTTGAAGCTACTTTTTTACTCTTATCCGTTTGAAATTCATCAAACAAGAGCTGATAAATTTCGGAAGAAATTTTTGTAGTAGGACGCGCGTCTATCTCATGACCTTTTGAGTTTAAAAAGTCAACAGCTCGATCTAGCGAGATATTGAATTCGCGTAATACTTTATTTAGTCTCATTGTTCCTGCTTCAGCCATAAACGCCTTTTATTTAATGCTCAAATATAATTAATTGTGATTATTAATCTTCAAATTCAGATTTTAATATTCTAATCACTTCACCCACTGTCTCTTCTTCAAGATCAGTTCGCTTTACTAAATCACTAATATCCTGTTCTAAAATACTTTTTGCTGTATCTAAACCAATTTTAGAAAATTCTTCAATAATCCATGAGTCGATTTCATCAGAAAATTCTGTGAGCTCTACATCTTCTTCTACACCTTCTCTAAATACATCTATCTCATAACCTGTTAATTGCCCTGCCAATCTAATATTATGACCTCCTCGACCAATAGCTTTAGAAACTTCTTCTGGTCTTAGCATTACTTCTGCCCGACTGGTTTCTTCATTAATTTTTATAGAAGTTACTTTTGCAGGGCTTAATGCTCTGGTAATAAATAATTGTAAGTTATTTGTATAATTAATAACATCAATATTTTCATTTCCTAATTCTCTTACGATACCATGTATACGAGAACCTTTCATACCAACACATGCTCCTACAGGATCAATTCTATCATCATACGAATCTACAGCAACTTTTGCTTTTTCTCCAGGAATTCTAACTACTTTTTTAACTGTAATCAGCCCATCAAATACTTCTGGTATTTCTGACTCGAACAATTTCTCTAAAAACAGAGGTGATGTTCTAGACATGATTATCGATGGCTTATTCCCTTTAAGTTCTACAGATTCGATTACTCCTCGTACATTTTCTCCTTTTCTAAAAAAATCAGAAGGTATTTGTCTATCCTTAGGTAATATAATCTCATTACCTTCATCATCCAGCATTATGATTGCTCTATGTCGAATATGGTGAACTTCGGCAGTATATATCTCTCCTTCTAATTCTTTAAACTGTTTATAAATGTTAGTATTGTCGTGCTCATGAATTTTAGAAATCAAATTCTGACGTAGTGCCAATATAGAACGTCTTCCTAAATCTATGAGTTTAACCTCTTCTGACACATCTTCGCCTACCTCAAAATCAGGTTCTATTTTTTGTGCTTCAGTTAATGATATTTCTTGATTACCATCTTCAACTTCGCCATCTCCTACTACAATACGGTTTCTCCAAATTTCTAAATCTCCCTTATCAGGATTTATAATGATATCGAAATTGTCATCACTCCCAAATTTCTTTTTTAGAGCATTTCTAAATACATCTTCTAAGATCGACATTAAGGTAACACGATCTATAAATTTATCATCCTTGAATTCTGAAAATGATTCTATTAATGCGATATTTTCCATATCAATATATTATAATTAAAATGTTATCATAACTTTTGCTTCTACAATATTTTCATAAGCTATATTAGCCTCTTTAGTAACAGTTACTTTACCTTTACCTACTGGCTTAGGTTCTCGTACTTTCCAAGTCAAAACAATCATATCTTTGGTCGCAGAGGTCAACTCTCCTTCAATTGTTTCTTTGGTTGTTTTTATCTTAAGTTTTCTACCTACATTCTTTTTATACTGCCGAACATGTTTCAGACCTTCAGAAACACCTGAAGACATTACCTGAAGAGAAAAATCTTCTTCTTCTCTATCCAGATTATGCTCAATTGCTCTACTCACTGCAATGCAATCTTCTACTTTCACACCGTTATCCCCATCTATAATAATTTCAATAGTATTATCGGAATGAATGTTACTTTCAATTAGAAACAGGGACGGGTTTTCTTGAAGCGCCCCTTCTAATAAATCCTGAACTTTGTCTTTTAATGACATAAATAGATAAAAAGAGGGGACTTTTTGTCCCCTCACCCTGGTTTTTTAATTTCAACGGTGCAAAGATAGCAATAATATCTTATATACAAAATATCGCTAAGAATGAATTTATTCGTAATTTTAAGATACACTATATAGTGTAGCTTCTTATTGCAACCACATAACTATCAACAGACCCTAAATCTAAAGTGATAAACAAATATTATATTTCAAAAAACACACTATTATGATAAAAAGTATACTTGTACCAACAGATTTTTCTATACAAGCCGAAAACGCACTAAAGGTAGCGGCTCAAATAGCCAAAAAAAATAACGCAAAAATTTATCTGTTGCATATTTTAGAGCTCCCCATGCACCTTACAGACCTAATGTCTTCTGGAGCGCCAGGCCCTGCTCCTGAGGCCATTTTCTTTATGAAACAAACTCATAAAAAATTTGAAGGAATATTAGATCAGGATTATTTAAAAGACATTGATATCATTGAAACTGTAAATTTTGAAGATGTAATGCAAGGGGTTATCAATTCTAGCATCAAAAACAATATAGATATTATCATTATGGGATCTCACGGATCTTCTGGTTTTGAAGAATTATTTATAGGTTCTAATGCTGAAAAAGTAGTTCGAACATCAAAAAAACCAGTATTAGTAATTAAAGAAGATTGTGATATTTTTGGAATTAATGATTTTGTATATGCTACAAATTTTGATGATGAGGATAAATCATGCCTCTTGGCGGCACACGATTTTTCTAAATTAATTCAGGCAAAACTTCACTTAGTGTGGATAAATACAGCCAATGGTTTTAAAACTACTTATGAAACTGAAGAGAAAATGAATAATATGATTTCTAATCTTGCTATAGAGAATTATAGCTTAAACATATATAATGATATCACAGTAGAAAAAGGAATATTTAATTTTGCGAATTCTATCAATGCGGGGATGATTGGTATTAGCACTCATGGCAGAAAAGGAATATCTCATTTCATAAATGGAAGCTTGGGAGAAGACATAGTAAATCACGCTAAAAGACCTGTGCTTACTTTTAAGATTTAATAACATCAAAAAAAGTTTAAATCACTTCAAAGCATATATTCATTGATCCTAATTTTTTTGACATGAAAGTTTTTAACTGTGATAGTCTAGTTTATGAAATAAACACTCAATTAATGGATTTTGGAATAGCCCATTTAAAGGTACAAAAACAGTGGTTTCAAAATTTTATGAAGAAAAACTAAAAGAACATTTAGATGATTCGTTCAATATCTCTTACATGAATCATCCAAATGAGGGGTATTATTATTTCATATATGATAGTAATAAATTTGATAACTCTGAAGCTATACAATCTATAGAAGCTAATCTTTAATCCCTAAAAAAGTAAAATCCCTTTAAAAACAGATGTTTTTAAAGGGATTTAAGTTGGCCTACTAGGGCTCGAACCTAGACTCTTCTGGACCAAAACCAGACGTGTTGCCAGTTACACCATAGGCCAATACGTGTTTGCGGGTGCAAATTTAAAATTTTCTTTTGGCTCTGCAAACATTTTTTTAAATTTATTATACTAAGTTTACTAACCCTATTTACAAAACAGTTGTTACAGACCTAAAATATAAACTTCTGTTAAGCGTTTCCTAAAAAAAACAAGGTTAAAGTATTTTTATTACTAAATTCGCACACGTTATATAATTGAATAAATCTTATGAGCACATTCAACTTTACCAAGTGGAGTAAAATATTAGGGTGGATCGTTTTTGTTATTGCTTTATGCGTATATGCAATGACGGTAGAGCCTACTGCTAGTTTTTGGGATGCAGGAGAATACATTGCCACTTCCTCAAAATTACAAGTTGGTCACCCACCAGGAGCACCATTGTTTCAAATGATCGGTGCATTTGCTTCTGCTTTTGCGTCAGATCCTACACAAATTGCATTAATGGTAAATATGACTTCTGCATTTGCCAGTGCATTTACAATCCTATTCATGTTTTGGTCGATTACCATTCTTGTAAAAAAGGTAATCGTAAAGGATGAACAATTGACACAAGGTAAAGCTATGGCTATTTTGGGCAGTGGTCTGGTAGGAGCTCTGGCTTTTTCTTTTACAGATAGCTTTTGGTTTAATGCCGTAGAAGCCGAAGTATACGCTATGGCTACCTGTATTTTATCTATTCTTTTTTATCTTGGATTATTGTGGGAACGCGACATGAATACTCCCAGAGGTAATAAATGGCTCATACTTATTTCTTTTATTGTAGGATTATCTTTTGGAGTTCACTTTATGGGATTACTATCTATCCCTGCAATTGGGCTATTATATTATTTCAAAAATTACAAAGAAATTACTATTAAAAATTTCATTGTTGCCAATATCGTTGTTGTAGCTATATTATTATTTATTTTTAAGCTTTTATTACCTTCTACACTTAAATTCTTTGGTGCAGCCGAAGTATTTTTTGTTAATTCTATAGGTATGCCTTTTAATTCGGGAACCATTATTGCAGGATTAATAATCGCTGCAGCTTTTTATTTTGGTATAAAATACACTCGTAAAAAAAATTACGCACAATTAAACACATTGTTATTATGTGTTTTATTTATCTTAATAGGATTTTCTAGCTGGATCATGTTACCTATTAGGGCAAACGCTGGCACTGTAATTAATGAGAACAACCCTAATAACGCAAGAGAACTTTTAGCATATTATAATCTGGAGCAATATCCCGAAACTCATCTTTTTTATGGCCCTCAGTTTACAGAAATCTATGCAGGTCTGGATAAAGATAATCCATACGAAGATGGTAAACCCAAATATGAAAAAGACCTGAAAACTGGAAAATACATTATAGTTAACGATTGGAAAAATGCAAAGCAAAATCTTGATGATGCACATAAAGCTATTTTACCAAGAATGTGGAGTACAGAACACATTGCAAATTACATGGAGTTTACTGAGCCAATCAAATTTACTATTAAACCCGAATACCAAAGTGAAGAAGAATTATTAAATGCCGTTACTCAATTTAGAAGAGAATATGCCGCTGGGAAATTAGATAATGATGACTATAATAAATTTCTACAATCATTTGGCAACTATATAGATGTAGAAAAGCCTTCTTTTTTGGATAATGTAGTATATCTATTTGATTATCAAATAGGATACATGTACTGGCGTTATTTTATGTGGAATTTTGTTGGGCGACAAGATGATAATCAAGGTAAACTTACCGATTTAGAAGGTAATTGGCTTAGTGGTATTAAATTTATTGACGAAGCTCGCCTAGGATCTCAAGACAATTTACCAAGTGATGTCTTAAAAAATAAAGCACGTAACACGTATTACTTTCTACCACTATTGCTGGGCTTAATTGGGTTTGTATTTATGCTGCAAAGAGATAAGAAAAAATTCTGGGTCTTGCTCATCTTTTTCTTATTTACAGGTTTAGCACTAAAAATTTATCTCAACGAAAGACCTTTTGAGCCAAGAGAACGAGATTATGCACTGGTAGGATCTTTTTATGTTTTTGCCATTTGGATAGGGTTTGGCGTATATGCATTGTTTGATGCACTTAAAAAGTATTTACAACCCAAAATACTTGCTCCTATAGTTACCGTGGTTTGCTTATTGGCTGTACCTGTACTATTAGCAGCACAGAATTGGGATGATCATGATCGTTCAAATCGATATACCGCACAATCTATGGCAAAAATGTATTTACAATCTTGCCAAAAAGATGCTATATTATTTACAATAGGAGATAATGATACATTTGCGCTATGGTATGCACAAGAAATTGAAGGTTACCGTACAGATGTTAGAACTGTAAACACAAGTCTTTTTGCAACAGATTGGTATATAGATCAAATGAAAAAGGCAGCATATGAAGGAAAACCTATCCCTTCTCAATTAACCCATGAATTCTATCGATTTGGAAATAACGATGCTATTTATCACAAACCTGTAACTTCTGACACCATGCTTATCAAAAACTGGATGAGATGGATAGAAACTGATGATCTTCGAACCAAAGGAGATTTACAAAGTGGTAAAAAAGTAAATACATTTCCTACTAAGCACATACGAATTCCTGTAGATAAAGAAGCTGTACTTAGAAATGGTATTGTAGCTCAAAAAGACGCTGATCTTATTGTACCTTATATTGATATCCATCTTAGTGGAGATTTATTATTTAAAAATCGCCTTTTGATGTTGGATATTATTGCTAATAATAATTGGGAAAGACCTATCTATTTTACTGGAGGAAGTTATGGAAATGATGATTTCTTATGGATGAAAGATTATCTGCAATTAGATGGGGTTACTTTTAAATTAGTCCCTATTCGCACTAAGGTAAATCCTCGAAATCCTTTTGAAATGGGTAGAATAGATACCGATCTCATGTATAAAAACGTAACGAGTTGGGATTGGGGTAATAGTAATGACCCGAATATATATCATGATCCAGAAACCAGAAAAAATGCAATTACATATCGTAGTAATCTAGCAAGACTTGTAGAAGCTTTAATCCAGGAGGATAAAAAAGATAAAGCCAAAGAGATTCTGGATCTGGCAATGGACAAAATGCCAATTGAATATTATGAGTATTACACCTTGGTAGAGCCTTATATTTCTGGATATTACGAGATAGGAGAAAAGCAAAAAGCGCGAGATCTCTGGACTAAACTGGCTAAAAAATACCAAGAACAGTTAACTTATTTTGGTAGCTTAGCACTTAAGGATCAATATCGCTATGCTGAGGATATTGTAACCAACGTAGAACGTTATCGTAGTGTTGTTGATTTATTACTGATCAATCAAGATCGAGAAATGATAGAAGAAAAAGCAGATGAGTTTAATAAATATCTCAGACTATTTTCCCGATTATATTCTGAAGATGAAGAATACAACGATAAAGAAGCCATACGCAAACAGGAAGAAGATCTAATTAAAGAATACCAAAATCAGGAAAAACCTTTAGATTCTTTAGATAGCATTCCTGAATAATTATAAAAATAAGCAGGCTATTAAAAAAAAATGCAAAAAATTATACAACTATATATTGCTCTTGGTATGTTTAATTTCATTCAAGGGCAAGAGTTTAAAAATTTAAAAATTGATGTTTTAGTTACTCAACTATCATACTCAGTAAAAGACATCAAGCCTGTATATCATAATAGTAAAATGTATTATGTTAATACAAATGATAATAGTAGACTATTTTCAAAAAAATTTGAAGTTGCTTATCCTTTTTTTAAAAAAAGTGCCCTAGTAAAAAACAACGGAAAATATGGCATTGTTGACTTAAAAGGAAATTACTTAGTTCAACCTATTCATGACACATTCAGCCTTGCTCCTTATGAGCATGAGTGTTATATAGTGATATTTAACAAAAACAATATATTTGATCTTAATAGAGCTCAGAAAACAGATTCATATACAATTTGCGAAGAATATGCTCTTCCAGAAAGGTACTTTTTTAAAGGTGAAAACGAAAAATATGGTGTTAAAAAAGAAGATAGCATTATAATAAATGCTCGATATGATACTATTTTTACAGTAGACTCAAAATTTATAATTGCTTCTATGAATGAGAAAATAGGGGTTATAGATAATAATGACAATCGATTAATTGATTTTATATATGATGATTTAATCTATTCAAAGGATGAAAGTTTTCAATATACTTATCCTGTTTTTGGATTAAAAAAAGATGAAGAATGGGTGTATTTCAAAAATGGAACTAAAATAATTGAAAGCCCTTATAATTGTACCAGTTTCACTACAAGTCTGAAGAATTCGATTGGAATTTTTACTACAAAAGGCAAAAAAAATATACTTTTCAAAAATGGAAGCACCCTCAATAACAGCTATGATTTTATATCTGAAAATGGGTTAGTAGGAATAAGAAATAATAAGGTTTTTCTAATTAATAGTGATGGGAGTGAACAATTATATTATAAACAATAATACATTCTTTATAATTCTCTTTAAGATGAGTTATATAAATAAATTACCTCGCAAACCCACGGAGTATTAAACCCCAAAAAATCAATAACCATTTAAAACGCAAACTGAATCTGTAACACATCATAAAGATGATCCCCAGTAAAACACCTAAAATCATCAAGTTACTCTTCCCTAATTATACTTGGGATCTTCATGCTAATAATGAAAAGAAACTATACTTAACTTTTGATGATGGTCCTATTCCTGAGGTTACAGAATTTGTTTTAGCACAGTTAAATCTTTATAATGCCAAGGCAACTTTTTTTTGTATTGGTGATAATATTAGAAAACACCCCGATATTTTTCAACAAATTCTATCAGAAGGTCATACGGTAGGCAATCACACGATGAATCACTTAAAAGCCTGGAAAACCAGTATGGATACATATATCAACAACACCATAGATTGTCAAAATCTAATCCAGAAGTATTCACTCGACAAAAACATGCAACAGATATTCAGACCTCCGTATGGGCAAATAAGTCAACCCAAATTTAAAGCACTAAAAAATTTAGGGTATAAAATTATACTTTGGGATGTATTATCAAAAGATTGGGAACAGACAATATCACCAGAAGAATGTTTACAAAACGTAGTTAGTAACACACAACAGGGAAGCATCGTTGTTTTTCATGATAGCATAAAAGCTTCAAAAAATCTCACTGTCTTATTACCAGAGGTTTTAGACTATTTTTCTGAAAAAGGATTTATTTTTGATCGTATTAGACTTTAAACATACTCTTTCATGAGACCTATTAGTGTATTAGCATCTTGCTCGCCACTTTGTCTCCAAACCATCTCGCCTTCTTTATAAATCATTAATGTAGGAAGCCCTTTAATACGTAAAGCTGTAGCCAACTCTTCATTCTTATCTACATCGATCTTTATAACTTTCCCTTTATCTCCAAGAGCTGCTGCTACATCCTTTAATACAGGATGCATAGCCAGAGAGGGTTCATTCCATTCTGTAAAAAAATCCAATAAAACAGGACCTTCAATATCTATTATATCTCCAAACTTTGACATGTTTAAAAACTTTTATGTTTGGGTCTTTTATAACCGACCATTAAACAGTTGTAAATATAACACTTTCTGTGAACTAAGTGGGCTTAGATCCTTTTCTCAATTCGATAACTGTAATCTCTGGCCATATACCTACTCTTCCTGGAAAAGCATGAAACCCAAAGCCTCGATTTACATTTAGATACCTTTCCATTTCATTATACATTCCTGCCCATTGCTTATATACATACTGCACAGGACTCCATCTCACAATCCCAGGAATCTCAATCCCAAACTGAAACCCGTGAGTATGCCCACTTAATGTAAGGTGATAATGATCTGAATGTTTTTTTACTTCATACTCCCAATGTGAAGGATCATGGCTCAACAAGATTTTAAAATCTTTTTTGACCACTTTTTTAGAAGCTTTGGTCAAATCACCAGCTTTCTTAAAATTATGTCCCCAATTCTCTACACCAATTACAGCAATACGTTCTCCCTCTTTTTCAATAAAAGTGCTCTCATTAAGTAACAGATTAAAATCGATTTTAGTATGAATTTCTTTTATTGCTTCAAAATTTGCATCTTTTTCTTCCTGAGTGTTCCAGGTAACATATTCTCCATAATCGTGATTTCCCAAAACAGAGTACTTTCCATATTTTGGCATTTTGATACGTTTAAATGTATCTATCCAGTCATCCATTTCTTCTGCTACGGTATTCACAATATCTCCAGTAAACAAGAGCAAATCTGTTTCTTGTTCATTAATTAAATCTACTGCATATTCAATTTTGGCAACATCATCAAAACTTCCAGAATGTATATCTGAAATTTGCGTAACCCGAAATCCATCAAATGCAGCAGGGAGGTCTTCAAAATGTAACACATGACGTATCACTTTAAAATTATATTTCCCTCTAAAAATACCGTGCAATAATCCTCCAAGAGGTATTGCAGCGATACCCAGTGCCAATTGACTTATAAATTTTCTGCGCTCTGGAAAATATTGAGTTGCTGTACCCTCAAAAAAAGTATTCGTAAGATAATTATATCCAGCTACAAAAATTCTGATAATATCTTCACCAAATAAAAACAGAACCATAATTAATTTAGGTATCAATGTGAGTAATAAAAGAGCACTAGCTCTTAATGTATACTTGGTTGGACCAACACTGCGATCATAATTTGCAAAAATATAAATCACATATCCCAAAATAAGTAACGACAACACCAAATATCCTAGTTGTATCCATTGATTTTTGGTAATAACCCTAACAGCCTGATATGTATAAAATTCAATAAATAAATATAGAATTATAGGAATTAACCAACGCATAATTTTTTAAGCAAAGCTATCTCTCCTTTTTAATTTACAACTGTTTTTTAAGTAAAAATTAACGTCAAATAATTTTTTGAAAGCAAAAAGTGTTAAAATCAACACTTTACCTTATATAAATCTTAACAATTTTCTTTAGAACTAAGATTTTTATTTGTAACTTCGTGTAAAATTAATTTTAGGGATTAATTACAATAAAAAAATCATATACTATATATAAAAATTACTATCGTATTTATAGCAGTTGATACATTGTTATCAATTTTATTTTGGGGCGAAATGCCGTCAGTTTTTGACGGCATTTCTTTTTTTATTAATTATACTTTTTGATATCAATTTGATTAATCTTCTTTTTATATTGCATTTTTAAAAATTTAATTCACATCATGTCACAAAAACGTCTTTTTCTTCTAGATGCTTTCGCTCTTATTTTCCGAGGATACTATGCACTTATCAAAAACCCAAGAATTAATTCTAAAGGGCAAGATACATCTGCTATATTAGGTTTTGTAAATTCTTTATTTGATGTTATAAAAAGAGAGAAACCCGATCATTTGGCTGTAGCTTTTGACAAACAAGGAAGTAAAGATCGATTAGAGATTTTTCCTGAGTATAAGGCCAATCGTGATGAAACCCCTGAAGCTATTAAAATTGCTGTTCCCATAATTCAGGAAATATTAAAGGCCATGCATATTCCTATTATAGAAAAAGCAGGTGTCGAAGCAGATGATTTAATTGGTACTATTGCCAAACAAGCCGAAAAAGAAGGATATCAAACCTATATGGTGACTCCTGATAAAGATTATGCACAATTAGTTTCTGAAAACATTTTTATGTATCGCCCTGCCAGAATGGGAAACGGAATCGAAATATGGGGAATACCAGAGGTACAAAAACGATTTGAGGTAGAACGACCAGAACAAGTTATTGATTATCTAGGTATGATGGGCGATGCTGTAGATAATATTCCTGGATTGCCAGGGGTGGGTGACAAAACTGCCAAAAAATTTATTGCAGAATACGGTTCTATGGAAGGCTTATTGGCTAATACTGATAAGCTAAAAGGAAAAATGAAAGAAAAAGTAGAAGCAAATGCAGAATTGGGTCTTCTTTCTAAAAAACTTGCAACTATTATTTTAGATTGTGATGTTACCTTTAATGCCAACGATTATGAATTTACAAAACCCGATGCACAAAAAGTGCATACCATTTTTGAAGAGTTAGAGTTTAGAAGACTTACAGATCAGTTTACTAAGATTTTTTCGGGAGAAGCAACTACCACATCTGCCCAAGCTGCAAGTTCTTCAGTAAAAAAGAAAACAACACAAGCTGGAGCGGGTCAATTTTCATTATTTGGTGAAGCCGACGAATCTGACGAAGCTACCTCTTTTTCCAGTAGAAAAACAATTGCTAATACCGAGCATTTTTATCAAAGCATTGCTCCAGGAATGGCAATGAAATTATTTCTTCAAAATTTATTAAAACAAGAACATGTTTGTTTTGATACCGAAACTACTGGTCTTAATCCATTGATTGCAGAGTTGGTAGGCATCGCTTTTTCTTGGGAAGCAGGAAAAGGTTTTTATATTCCTTTTCCAGAAAATCGTAATGAAGCACAAGAATTGATTGAACAACTGCGACCTTTCTTTGAAGCTGAACATATTACAAAAATTGGTCAAAACTTAAAATATGATATCAAAGTTCTGGCAAAGTATAATATCGAAGTCAAAGGAACACTGTTTGACACGATGTTGGCACATTATCTTATTAATCCAGATATGAGACACAATATGGATGTGCTTGCCGAAACGTATCTTAATTACACCCCTGTTTCTATTACCGAATTAATTGGTAAAAAAGGCAAAAACCAGCTATCCTTTAGACAAGTCCCGATAGACAAACAAACTGAATATGCAGTAGAAGACGCAGATATTACATTTCAATTAAAAGAACATTTTGCACCAGAACTTACTGAAGCAAAAACAGTTTCTTTATTTGAGGACATTGAAATTCCGTTACTTAGAGTTCTGGCAGACATGGAAATCGAAGGGATTAATCTTGATAAAGATTTTTTACAATCTCTTTCTGAAGAACTCGATAACGATATCAAAACAATAGAACAAAAAATCTATACAGAAGCTGGAGAAGAATTTAACATTGCTTCACCAAAGCAATTGGGTGTTATATTATTTGAAAAAATGAAATTGGTAGATAAGCCTAAAAAAACCAAGACAGGGCAATATTCTACTGCAGAAGATGTATTATCCTATCTTGCAAAAGATCATGAGATTATTCAAAACATATTGGATTTTCGTGGTTTGTCTAAGTTAAAAAGCACTTATGTTGATGCATTACCAACACAGGTTGATGAAAACACTGGGCGTGTTCATACAGATTATATGCAAACGGTAGCTGCTACTGGGCGTTTAAGTTCTAATAATCCTAATTTACAGAATATTCCTATTCGTACAGAAAGAGGACGACAGGTAAGAAAAGCATTTATTCCCAGAAATGAAGAATATACACTACTGGCAGCAGATTATTCGCAGATAGAATTAAGAATCATTGCGGCTTTAAGTAAAGAAAAAACCATGATTGAGGCTTTTAAAAACGGAGAAGACATACACGCTTCAACAGCTGCAAAGGTATTTAATATCCCTATAGAAAAGGTTAGTAGAGAACAACGTAGCAATGCCAAAACGGTAAATTTTGGTATTATTTATGGGGTTTCGGCTTTTGGATTAAGTAACCAAACCAGTCTTTCGCGTAGCGAAGCCAAAGAATTGATAGATACCTACTACAAAACCTATCCAAAGCTACGTAATTATATGAGTGAACAGGTAGATTTTGCAAGAGATAACGGGTATGTACAAACGGTTTTAGGAAGACGCCGATATCTAAAGGATATTAACTCTGCTAATGCAATTGTTCGCGGTGCAGCAGAACGAAATGCTGTAAATGCTCCTATACAAGGAAGTGCAGCAGATATTATTAAAATCGCAATGATTAATATCTATAAAAAACTGAAAGAAGGAAACTATAAAACCAAAATGTTATTGCAAGTGCATGATGAATTGGTGTTTGATGTTTTTAAACCTGAACTAAACACCATCAAAACCTTAATCAAAACAGAAATGGAAAACGCTTATACCCTAGAAGTACCACTTGATGTAGATCTTGGGCTAGGTAATAATTGGTTAGAAGCACATTAAAACACTAATCTTTAATCGCTATTCCTTAAAAAAAAGTATAACAAAATGTAGCTCCTCCTTCAGCAGTCTTATACAAATCGTCAGTCTGTCTAAAATGGAATGTCTACTTTTATCAGGACAAAAAAATACAGCCCATAACATAACATTACA
>CAKMZM010000024.1:0-8877 GCA_929200365.1 uncultured Flavobacteriaceae bacterium
AAATATGGATGGGCAGGAGTTTTTTCCATTAAATGAATACATTAATAAATTATAACTAATAAAGAACATTTTATGAATTTGGTTGTTTTAACCTTTACAATAAGCATACTTCTTCCTCTTTGTGCATTTTTCTTTTTCAGAAAACAATTAGAAAAAAACCCCTTATGGTTTATCATAGGGGGGGGGGTAATTGCTATGATAGGTATATATATATATATAACCAGTATAGAAGAAAAAAAATATTTTTACTTAGGTATGTTGGTTCCTCTATATTCCACATTATTATATAAAGGGTTAACTTATTTATTTATACAGCAATTTGGCAGAATGCCTGTAGATACATTTTTTGCACACGAAGGGAATATTTGGGATCGCTTGTTTAATATTGGATATGCTTTTTTAATAACCGTTGTGCCTATGTTTACTATCTTATATCTTGGAGAGGCAACCAGAGCAGTATCATAAGCAAATTATCAAAAGATTTCTTTTACAAAATCAATTCACCTAAAAAAAAAATAATATGGCATTTGGATTTTCACCAAAACATCACGAAAACATTACTTTAACAGGATCTACCGATGAAGAGTTGTTGCACATGGCTCTGGAAACTGTAAAAAAGCTTAATTGGGATATTGGGGATATACATAAAACAAAATTTGTTGCATATACAAAATTCTCTTTACTGTCTTGGGGCGAAGAAGTTAGCATTGATATTAAAAATGGTACTATTAGCTTAAAAAGTGAATGTACAGGTAATCAAATAACAGATTGGGGTAAAAACAAGAAGAATGTCACCCAATTTATGGCAATGTTCGATACACTCAAAAATGAGTTCTCTATACATCCTGTTGAATCAAAGCCTTCTGAACTGGGTAAGAATTTTGTTGCAGAAGAAGAAGAAGAGGTTATTATGCCCTCTCCTTTATCTCAAAAAGAAAAAATGTCGGGGTTCTTGTCTTTTTTCAGACCTACAGAGGGATACTATATTACTCCAATAGTAGTAAATATAAATATTGTCGTTTTTATTATAATGGTAATGTTTGGTGTCAATATACTACTACCAGACAATGAAAGTCTACTTCTTTTAGGGGCAAATTATCAACCCGTTACACTAGATGGGCAATGGTGGCGCTTATTAAGTAGTTGTTTTCTTCATATTGGTATTTTTCATTTACTAATGAATATGTATGCCCTTGTATATATAGGCCTAATGTTAGAACCCTATATCGGGAGACTACGGTTTCTAAGTGCCTATATACTTACTGGTATAGCAGGTAGTACTGTTAGTTTGTATTGGAACGACCCTATTATAAGTGCTGGCGCATCGGGGGCAATATTTGGTATGTATGGTGTTTTTATTGCTTTATTAACCACTAATTTAATCGAAAAATCAGCAAAAAAATCATTATTAATAAGTATTCTTTTTTTTGTTGGGTATAATATCTTTTATGGGCTAAAAGGAGGTATTGATAACGCAGCTCATATAGGAGGTCTTATAACAGGGTTACTTATAGGATATTCTTTTTACCCTGGTTTAATCAAACCAAATGTACCAAAACTTAAAACAGCTACAGTTACTCTATTATCTGCTTTAATTTTAGTTTTTTCACTTACCGTTTTAACGACTACACCCCCTAGCGAGATTGATAAGTACAATAAAGAAATAGAGCAATTTGTACTATTAGAAGAAAAAGCAATGTTATTAATAGATAAGTTTTATGACCCCAGTTATCGTAATGATATACATGAGATAGCAGAAACAGGTGTTGGTTACTGGAATGACTGTATACGACTCATCGATAAACTGAATCAGTATGTATTACCAGACAAGATACATTATCGTAATACAAGACTAAAATTCTATTGCCAATTAAGAATTAAAAGTTTTGAAACTATGGCAAAAGCGGCGGCAGAAGATACTAATGCATATAATAATAAAATAGATAACTATAATTTTGCAATAGACGAGCTTATAAACGAGCTTAGCAGAAACTAAAATTTACATTGGCAATAGTAACATGATGGGGGTCGACTCTATCATCTACAAGCAAAAGACCATATCTATGTACGATCATAGATACGTTATTAAGTGACTATAGACGGCAAGAGTTTTTTAATAAAAAGAACTAAGTACATGACAAAAATTAGGATAAACATTTAAGAAATTGATTATTAGAGTATTATTTAATTGTTGTTTTACAGACCTCACAGGTCTTGATAAACCATAAAATTATTAGGCGTATTACTATTCACAGTTAATTTTTGTCATGTACAAAATAAAAAGAATCTTATATTAGATTTAATATTCATATTTTATTACATGAGATTAATTAAAAAGCTATTAAAATTCATGGGAGTCGTTTTAATACTCCCAACACTATATCTTATCGTATCTCTGGTATTAACCTATATCCCAGTAAATAGAAAACAAGATAGTGAAGAAAAAAATCATACGGTTTACCTAAGTTCTAATGGGGTTCATTTAGAAATCGTTATTGCCAAAAATGATTTAAATTCTACAGTTTTAGAAGATCAGTTAGATACTCCTCAGGCACAGTATTTCTCATTTGGTTGGGGTGATAAAAACTTTTATGTCGAAACCCCAATGTGGGCAGACCTTACTTTTGTTAATGGGTTTCAGGCTTTATTTCTTAATACTCCGACCTTATTACATGTTACCAGACATTCTTCTATACAGGAAGATTGGGTATCTCTAAAAATCAATCAAAAACAGCTTAAAAAAATCAACCAATATATCTCTGCTACTTTTAGGTTAAATAGTGAAAACAAAAAAATAGTATTATCTGGTTTAGGGTACTACAAAAATGATGACTTTTATGAAGCTACAGGAAATTATACGTGCTTTAACACCTGTAATAGCTGGGTAAATACTGGGTTGAAACAAAGTGATATAAAAGCATGTTTATGGACACCTTTTGATTTTGGATTACTTAACATGCATAAAAATCAATCTAGTAGATAAAAAAAGACCTGCCTGATTTTAAAACCGACAGGTCTAGAAATATTATAAAGATGTAATACCAACTAAATTATAAAATGCAATATAATAGAGGTAGTTGATTTGGTATACTTTATTTTTTAGGCATCATTACTGCATCTATAGTATGAATAAGCCCATTAGATGCTTTAACATCTGTAGTTACCAAGTTACCTCCATTACCCATTTGATCTATAAGAAACACTCTATCTCCTTTCATTGTTGCGGTCAATAATGCTCCTCCTATTGTTTTTAATTTCACACTTCCATTACCTTTGTTAATCGCAATAACAATATCTTCTTTTGTAATTACAGTAGGTATGATATGGCAATTTAAAATAGTCTTTAGTTGCTCCTTATTTTCTGGTTTTAATAATTTCTCTACTGCGGTAGGGTTTAATTTATCAAAAGCTAAATTTACTGGAGCAAATATGGTAAACGCTTCTTTATCTGCTAATGATTTTGCAAATTCGGTCGCTTTAATTGCAGATGCGAGCGTAGAAAACCCTTTATCTATAGATGCAAATTCTAGTATTGTTGGCAATTCTTCCTTAGTTGTTGTTGATTGCATCACATTCTGTGCTATCAGTTTATCGTTTTCTTCTTGTGTAGTTTTGTCGTTTTTTGTTTCACTACAAGATGTGATTAATAACACCCCTAATAAGGCAAAAGCAAGTAATACATTTCTAATCTTCATTATAAGAATTTTTCGTTTTTTTTAGTTTGTATAGGAACGGTATAGAAATGTTTTCCTTTAGTAAACTTCAGTTAAATAAATCTTAACAGAATACTAAATTTATTATTCAACAAATTTTGAAAAATAAAGAACACTACTAGAATACCATATAATTACTCTATAAAGGTAGCAGGGATAACAAAATTATGAACGTTAACCTATTATCCGTAATATTTCTTCTAGTATTCGTTTTTAATCCTGATATCCATTAAGATCTTAATCCTATTTTGTCATCTTTATCAAAGGTGTTGGTAAAAACGCGTTAGGGATTGCAGTAAAAATCCCACAGCCCGACAATAGGAGGTGCGAGGAATTGTAACGCAAAGCCCGACCCGATAGGGAAACGCCCTTGGATAACAAATATAGGATTACACTTTAAAAACTAAGGGTTAAGATTTTTTATCCTGATTTTTGGTTCTATAAGTCTTAATTTTTTACAAGCCTTAACGCGTTGGGGAGTTTTTATGGATAAAAAAAGGCATGATAAAATCTATACAAGTCAATTTTCAGGAGTTCATAATGATTATAAAAAACTCATTATTTGATTTAGAATTTTCATTGATCAAAACAGAGCATTGCAAATTAATGGTTGTGCTTAACTTCAGAATAATTAATCTATTGTTTGGTTTAGCATTTTCCAAAGCTTATCTTTTAACTCCTTCAAGCCTTGTTGTGCTACCGAAGAAATAAATAAGTAAGGAACATTAAGTTGTTGATCTAGCTCAATTTTCAATTCTTCTTTTAACTCATCATCTAACATATCAGATTTTGATATTGCTATAAGTTGTTCTTTATCTAATAAATCAGGGTTATATCGTCTCAATTCATCCAAAAGGATTTCATATTGTGCTTTGATATCAGGGGCATCTGCTGGCACCAAAAATAATAAGGTAGAATTACGTTCGATATGGCGCAAAAAACGATGACCTATACCTTTACCCTCTGCTGCTCCTTCTATAATACCAGGGATATCTGCCATTACAAAGGTTTGAAAATCTCTATATTCTACAATACCAAGGTTTGGTTTAAGTGTTGTAAATTCATAATCGGCAATTTTTGGTTTTGCTGCAGTAATAACGGATAGCAGCGTAGATTTCCCTGCATTAGGAAACCCTACCAATCCAACATCTGCTAGTACTTTGAGTTCTAGAGTAATATTATGTTCTTGTCCTTCTATACCTGGTTGAGCATAGCGAGGTGTTTGGTTTGTTGAGCTTTTAAAATGCCAGTTTCCTCTACCTCCCATACCTCCTTTGGCAGCAATATATTCTTGTCCTACCTCGGTAATTTCTTTAATAATAGTTTGGGTTTCGGTATCTCGAATCACAGTTCCCAAAGGTACATCTATATAAATATCATCTCCATCGGCTCCTGTACTCCTACTTTTACTACCATGTCCCCCATGATCAGCTCTTAAATGGCGTTTAAATTTAAGGTGATGTAGTGTCCACATATTAGGATTAGCACGAACAATAATATGACCTCCACGACCTCCATCACCTCCATCGGGTCCTCCTTTGGTAATATATTTTTCACGATGTAAATGCACAGATCCTTTGCCTCCATTCCCAGAGGTTATATGTAATTTTACATAATCTACAAAATTCCCTTCTGTCATAATTCGTTTCCTATACTATACTTCTTTAATAAAAATCAAGAGCATTTCAATTTTACTTTTACTATACCGAATTAGGTTCAGCTTTCACAAACCTAAAGTTTGTCTATTACACTACTTAGCCTCTCTGTAATTTCATCGATACCTCCTACTCCATCTACTCCAAAATACTTATCCTGTTTTTGGTAATAGTTTTTTAAGATGGCTGTTTCATCATAATACACTTTAATACGATTGCGTATTACTGTTTCATCTGCATCATCAGGTCTTCCAGACGTTTTTCCTCTTTCGAGTAATCGCTGTACTAACACCTCATCATCTACCTCTAGAGCTACCATTGCGCTAATTATTTTGCCTTTTGATTCTAACAATCTGGCTAATGAATCTGCTTGAGCTTCGGTTCTGGGAAATCCATCAAAAATAAAACCTTTAGCTTCTGGGTTTTTATTAACTTCGGCATTAAGCATATTAATTGTAACCTCATCAGGCACCAATTGCCCTTTATCAATATATGATTTTGCTAATGCCCCCAAGTCTGTTTCATTTTTTATATTGTACCTAAATACATCTCCTGTAGAAATATGTACCAGATCATATTTTTGTTTTAAAACTTCTGCTTGTGTTCCTTTTCCCGCTCCTGGAGGTCCGAATAAGACCAAATTTGTCATGTTGTCTGGTTTTAATTGATAAACTTCTGTAAGATTACGCCCTAATCCTTTATAATCAAGTCCGTATCCAACAATGAATTGATTTGGAATCTCTATTCCAATATAATTTAGATTAATTTTTTTGGTATATGCCTCGGGTTTATAAAACAAAGTGGCAATTTTATATGTTGAGCATCTTTTTTCTTCTAGCATTTGTGTTAATACTTCTATCGTATTACCAGTATCTACAATATCTTCTATAATCACTACTGTTCTACCAGACACTTCTTCTGCTAAGCCAACTAATTCTTTAACCTTGTGTGTAGTTTCTGTTCCTTTGTATGAAGCTAATTTTACAAAACTAATTTCACAATCATAATCAAACCGTTTCAAAACCTCTGAAGCAAACATAAAAGCACCGTTTAACACTCCTATAAACAAAGGGTTTTTGTCAGCCAGATCTTGATTCAATTCAGCAGATACTTTATCTATCGCTGTCTCTATTTCTTCCTCATTAATAAAAGGAATAAACTGTAAATCATGCAGTTTTATCATTCTATTTTATACTTGTTCTGGTTTGATTTTTGAATTTAAAGCCGCAAAGATAGTGATTAGAAATGAGCATAGCTAAGAATTACGACATCAACCTTCCTAAGACTACAGACAGGTCAAAAATGGGTGTTATATTAGGTCTTATACTGACTTGGATTCGTATAGTTTTAATCATCAACATATAAAAAACATTGGTAAAATTACAGATTTACATTTTACTTATTGCATTTACCCTACATTATTGTGGTTATTCCTTTTGAAAAAATTATTTTTGCATTTTAAGATAAATTTGAAACCCTGGAAATGACAAATTTTTTCTCGTCAAACTTTAAGTTAGGAATATTAGGAGGAGGTCAATTAGGTAAAATGATGCTCTATGACACTCGAAAATATGATATCCAAACATACGTCCTCGACCCTAGTCAAGATGCTCCATGCAAAATTGCATGTGATCATTTTCAACAAGGTAATTTGATGGATTATGAGACTGTCTATAATTTTGGAAAAAAGGTAGATGTACTTACTTTTGAAATTGAAACTGTAAACCTAAAAGCTTTAGTTCAGCTAGAAAAAGAAGGTAAGAAAATCTATCCAGATTCAAAAACTCTAGAAAAAATACAAAACAAAGGGAAACAAAAGCTTTTCTATAAGAAAAACAAAATCCCTACTGCAGAATTTACCCGATTTTCTAACAAGACGCATCTTACTGAAGGAATTACTAATAATAGAATTAAGCTTCCATTTGTTTGGAAAAGCACGCAAGGAGGATATGATGGTAAAGGTGTATCGATTGTTAGGCATGGCGCCGACTTAGCAAAAATTCCTGACACAGAATGCATTGCAGAGCATTTAATTGATTTTAAGAATGAATTAGCTGTAATTGTTGTTCGTAATCCAAGTGGAGAAATCAAAACTTATCCTGTGGTAGAGATGGAGTTTCATCCAGAGGCCAATCAGGTAGAGTATGTAATTTGCCCAGCAAGAATTGACCCTGAAATTGCTCAAAAAGCAATAAAGATTGCTGAGAAAGTATCTAAAGCCTTTGAGCATGTAGGAGTATTGGCTGTAGAAATGTTTCAAACACAAAATGATGAAATTCTTGTCAATGAAGTTGCTCCAAGACCACATAATAGCGGGCATTATAGTATCGAAGCTAGCTATACTAACCAATTCGAACAACACCTAAGAGCTATTCTGGATTTACCACTAGGAGCTACAGATAGTAAAGTAAGTGGTATTATGGTAAATCTGGTAGGTGAAGAAGGGTACATGGGAGATGTTGTCTATAAAAATATAGAAGAAATCATGAAAATAAAGGGTGTTATCCCTCACATTTATGGCAAAAAACAAACTCGTCCTTATAGAAAAATGGGGCATGTTACTATAATTAATGAAAACATTGATGAGGCGAGAAAAATAGCTGAAAAAGTAAAGAATATAATACAAGTAATTAGTCAATAGAGGTTTGAGAAATTTATTTTGATTTTCTTAAATGTCAATAACTTATTTCTCTGTTTTTATAAATAAATTAATAACATTAATAAATAAGATAATGAGCAAGGTGGGAGTTATAATGGGTAGTACTAGTGATATGCCTGTAATGGAAAAAGCTGTCGAAATATTACAAGGTTTTGATATCGAAGTAGAAGTAGATATCGTTTCGGCACATCGTACCCCAGAAAAATTATTTGACTATGCTAAAAATGCTCATACCAGAGGGATACAAGTTATCATTGCTGGTGCTGGTGGTGCAGCACATCTTCCTGGTATGGTTGCCTCATTATCTCCTTTACCAGTGATAGGCGTTCCTGTTAAGTCACGTAACTCTATCGATGGGTGGGATTCTGTTTTGTCTATTTTGCAAATGCCTAGTGGAGTTCCTGTAGCAACAGTAGCACTAGATGGAGCTCTAAATGCAGGTATTTTGGCAGCACAGATTATAGGCGCAAATGATAAATGTGTTTTAGATAGAATTTTAATTTATAAAGAAGGTCTAAAACAAAAGGTGATCGAAGGAGCTAAACAGATAAAAAAATAAAAAACTTGTTCAAAACTCCTAATTTCTTACAAATCCAAAACATATCATTTCTACCTATGTGTTTACTCTGTATATACATTTCATATTTAAGCATACAACACTAAAACTTTTATTTATAAATAAAAAAAAGAGTCACTTTTCAGTGACTCTTTAAAATATTAGGTCTTACACAAGAATATAACAATATTTATTAACCAACTTAAATATATTACACAAAAAATTCAATCCGTAAGACCATACTCTTAAAACCTGAAACAAAGGTAAAACCTTACTTTGATTATGGCAAGAAAG